>DAOVZV010000175.1 GCA_030634925.1 Sulfurovum sp. | reverse complement strand
TAGTCTTGATTTTATCAACACTACTATCAAGATATTTCAATGGCTCATGTGATGGGTCAATTTTATCCCCACCTCTAAAGATAAATACTTTTCTAGTTGCCATAATTTATTTCTCTTCAAATTCTATATCAATTTTAGTATCTTTATTGATTTTATTAAACTCTTCTATATTTACCTCTTTACTATCAACATAGACCTTAAATTTTTTATACTCCATCCAATCTCTAAACATATCTCTTATCATAGTCGTAAAGTCAGAAGATTTTATTTCAATCGTTGGCATTACTCCCATAGCATTTTCTATTTGTTCATTTTTCAATTCTACTTTAATGCGTTCTCTTTTAAGTTGATTATAAAACTCTTCTAATAGTATTGAGTTATTTGAAGTAATTTGCATTTTTTATCCTTTAGTAATTTTAATACCTTAGCCAAAAGACTATAACTAAAGTGAAGTTTATATTATAATAAAAAAATAATGATAACAAACATAAAAATAATGATAGATATAAATATTAGCCTTATTTAGATAAAATAGCCTACAATATGATAACTTAAAGAAGACATTATGAAAACAAAAACCATAATAAAAAACTACTATATATTTCTAAGGGATTTTTTCTCTGATTTATTTGATAATAAGTTGGGGCATTATGCTTCTAGTTTGAGTTGGAGTACTCTTTTTTCTATTATTCCTCTGCTTGTGATTGTTTTGTATATTTTTACATCTTTGCCTATATTTGATTCTATCTATTCGCAGATGGAGGAGTTGATATTTACTAGTCTTATGCCTACAGAATCTAAGATTGTGATGGAGTATATCAATACATTTGTGAGTAGCATAGATAAATTGGGATATATTGGTGCAGTTTATGTGCTTTTTGCTGTATTTATGTTTTTCAAAAATTATGATTATATTGTCAATGATATATTTGATACTCCATCTCGTTCTTTTTATGGAGCGTTGAGGACTTATATTGTGTTTATGCTGATTATTCCTATACTTATGGGTAGTTCTTTGTATATATCTTCTCATATACAAGAGTATCTCGATAGTTATACTATTACATCTTATATACATCTATACAAAGTGATACCATTTTTTATAATATGGATGATGTTTTATACAGCGTATCAACTATCTGCCAATATCCATATCAAGGTATCTTCTGCGATGATAAGCTCATTTATCACATCGTTGGTATGGTATCTATCCAAGAGTGCTTTTGTATTTTATGTACTTCACAACAAGACATATTCTACTATATATGGTAGTATAAGTATATTATTGTTTCTTTTTTTGTGGATTTATATCTCTTGGGCTATATTTATTCATGGGTTGAAGTTTTGTGATTTACTCAATAGAGATGAAGATATCAAGAGTATATAAATTAGCTATTGATGATTAGCCTGATATATAACTCTTCTACTTTTGCTCTAGCCCATGGTGTTTTTCTGAGGAATTTTAGGCAAGAGTTGATGCTAGGAGTATAATTGAAACATCTTATCTCTACAAATTGACCCAAAAGTTCCCAATCATATTTGCTATGTAGCTCTTCGAGTATCTGCTTTAGCTTGATACCATGAAGAGGATTGTTGGAGTGTTCATCATTTGTTATATTATCCAATTATAGCTCCACTCTTTTGGCAGAAAATAGATAGTCTTTCAAGAAGAATTTATCTGTAATACCAATCTTTTTTGCCATCTCTGCATTTATCAGTTTATAGTATGCCCTATACTCTACATACTTTACGCCATTTGGTATGCTAAATTTATACTTTTTGGAGCTTTTACCTTTTAGTCTTGTATCTTTTCCTTGGAATGTAGCTAGATGAGGAGTGGTAGCCTTTCCATTTGAGCCTTTCCATTTTGTGCCTAATACAGTTTTACCTTTACCTATCAATTTATCATCTTTGTTGAAGTATTTTACACTTATGATAATCTCTCTCAATCCATATCCTGTAGGTACAGAGTGAGGTGTTCTATTTTTGATATTTATAATAAATTTATTCTTTTTTACATACGATTCTATATCTATATTGTCTCTTAATATATCACTATTATCTACACTAGCAAAACGATGTTCTCTGACCATTCTGCTTTTTGGTTTTTTACCTGTAGGAGCAAAATTTGAAGCAAAACCTTTTTTCTTTTTACTCATGTGACAAGATTTGCATCCCTCATCACTATTGTCTGAATTTTTATCAAACTCTTTACCTGTAGCATAGACTGTTACACCGTTATCATTCTCTCCACTATAATGACAAGTAAAACAGAGTTTTGGTTTATCACCTACAAAATAGTCTCTCTTTGCTGTCTTATGATAAGGAGATACAGCATCATCAAATGGTCCATACATCGTGCCATCTGGACCGAATATAATATCATTCATACCATTAGAACCTTTAGATTTATCAAAATTAATCTTGTTCATATTGTGGCAGACTGTACAATTGATACCATTTTTCATATTTTTACTATTGAGTATCTTGTCATACTTCTCTTTAGTATCATCCAAATCCATTAGTAACAAAAACTTATCACTCTTGGTAACCTCTTTTTGTTTAACTCTTGGATTGTGACACTTTGCACAATTTATTTTGAGCTCATCCAAGATAAGACGATTATTCTCTTTTACCATATACAATAGAGTCTTTTTAAATAAATCATTATTATCAAAATGAGATTTGGAGTGCCTTGATGTCTCCCATTTTTTAGATATATCAGCATGACAAGCCTCACAATCTTTGTTTGATTCCCACTTAGAATCCCCAGCAAATATTGATACTACAAATAGCATACTAAACAGCATAATTCTCATATTCTTATCTCCTAATATATAAAATTGAAATATTTATATGTATAGTACTATAAACTAACTTTGATATATCATTTTTAAATATGTTATAATACAATCAAAAAGGATTTCTTATATGCCTATAAATATAGTAGCACAAAACAAAAAAGCCCGACACGATTACGAGATACTAGAAAAGTTTGAAGCTGGTATAGTATTGGCAGGTGCAGAGGTAAAAGCACTCCGTGCAAAAAGAGCCAACTTATCAGATGCCTTTTGCAGATTTATAAAAGGTGAACTCCATATTATGAATGCACATATAGCACACCTAGAGACGACAAACAGACACTTCGTCCCAGACACAAGAACACCTAGAAAACTCCTACTACACAAAAAACAACTAGAAAAGTTATTTATGAAAGTCCATAGAGACGGCTACACCATAGTACCATTGATGATTTACTTCAATGAGAGAAACTTCGCCAAAGTGAGTATAGCAATAGCCAAAGGAAAACAACTCCATGACAAAAGAGCAGATATGAAAGCCAAAACTCTAAACAGAGAAGCTCAACAAGCTATGAAGAGTAGAGAGTATTAACTCTACTCTTTAGATATACTCTAATTATGGAGCAGACCAATTAGGCTCTGTATTTCCTAAGCCTGTACTACTATTAGTAAATCCACCATATTCTGTAACTAAACCTACATTCCAACCACTCAAGTCATGGTTACTAAAAGATGAAGCACCACCAAACATATTGGTCATAAACTTTACTTTTGAAACATCCCAACCACTAATATCACTATTAAATGAGGTTGCTCCTTCAAACATATAAGTCATACTAGTGACGCTAGATGTATCCCAACTGCTAATGTCACTATTAACCTCAGTTCGACAAAGCTAATAGCCTAGAAACACCGTTCTCATCAGAGTTTCT
>DAOVZV010000317.1 GCA_030634925.1 Sulfurovum sp. | reverse complement strand
TGAATTTAAAAAACCCCTCAAAAAAAGAGAGATTTTTTAAGTTCAGTGACAGTGAACAAAACAAAAAAAGGAATTAAAAATGGCTAACGAATACATTTTTACAAGTGAATCAGTAACAGAGGGTCACCCTGATAAGATGGCAGACCAAATCTCTGATGCGATACTCGATTATATTATCGCTAGAGATTCACAAGCTAGAGTGGCGTGTGAGACACTGCTTAGCAATGGTTTTTGTGTTATCGCAGGAGAACTCAAAACAACAGCGTAGGTACCAATGCAAGAGATTGCTAGAGAGGTTATTCGGGATATTGGTTATACTGATGCAAGTTATGGCTTTGACTATAGGAGTGCTGGTGTGCTTAATGGTATCGGCGAACAGAGTCCTGACATCAATCAAGGTGTGGATAAATCTTGTGGAGAGATTGGTGCAGGTGACCAAGGATTGATGTTTGGTTATGCTTGTCGTGAGACTCCTGAGCTTATGCCTTTGCCTATATCTTTGGCTCATAAGATTACAGCCAAACTAGCAGAAGTACGGAAGAATGGTACTGTCCCATTTTTGCGTCCTGATGGCAAGGCACAAGTATCAATCAAATATGTAGATGGCAAACCAGTATCAATAGATACTATTGTAGTATCTACTCAACACCATCCAGAAGTGACACTAGAACAAGTACAAAAGGCTGTGCTAGAAGAGGTTATCAAGGCTGTAATACCTGCTGAGTTGGTGAGTGATGATATTACTTATCATATCAATCCAACAGGACGCTTTGTAATTGGAGGACCTCAAGGTGACGCAGGGCTTACTGGACGGAAGATTATTGTAGATACTTATGGTGGGAGCTGTCCTCATGGTGGAGGTGCATTTTCTGGTAAAGACCCTACAAAGGTTGATAGAAGTGCAGCGTATGCAGCGAGATATGTAGCCAAAAACCTTGTAGCTTCTGGTGTATGTGATAAGGCTACTTTGCAGATAGCCTATGCTATTGGTGTAGCAAAACCTGTATCTATCTATGTGGATACTCACGGTACGGCTATAGTAGATGAAGATAAGATTAGTGAGTGTGTAAACGAGCTATTTGACCTAACTCCAAAGGGTATTATAGAGGAACTTGACCTACTAAGACCTATATATCGCAAGACGGCATCTTATGGACATTTCGGTAGAGAAGATGAAGATTTCACTTGGGAAAAGACCAATAGAGTCGAAGATATAAAGAGATATTTAGGCGTTTAAATATATCAAAAGTGTGTATGAAAATACACCCTTTTACTCTTTTGCAAACATAATCTTAGAGATTAAAGTATTTTTTAAAAATCTTTGGATATAGTTTGCGTATAACATAATCAAAGGAATTAAAATGGCAGTAATTATTAATGATACTTGTATCAATTGTGCAGCATGTATTGACGAATGTCCAGTAGAAGCAATCGTAGATGAGGATGATAACCCAACGGGTGAGGAATACTACTATGTATATCCTGATAAATGTGTAGAGTGTGTAGAACATTTTGATGTTCCTGCTTGTGCTGAAGCTTGTCCTACTGAAGATTGTATCACTTGGGATATGCCTTTTACAGCTGACCACAAAGAACACTTCGCAGGTGAAAACTATCTTGACGGTATAGGATATACTATGGATGATGCTGATGCTACTATGCCATTTGTTGATGCTATCTCTCTTGAAGATAGAACAGCTAGAAAAAGTGTTGTAGAAGACTAATCGTCATCTAATCAAAGGCTACTCTTTGAGTAGTCTTGACTCTATTTATCTCCTTACTACCCCTCTCATACAAACTTTAACTTAAATTTAATATATTTTAGGATAAAATTCTTTCCAAAAGCTTCATTATATGGGGCAAATTATCACTTTAGGAATATTAATTATGGAACAAACATTATCAATCATCAAACCAGATGCAGTAGCAAAAAATGTTGTAGGTCAAATTTTGGCTAGATTTGAGACAGCAGGT
>DAOVZV010000071.1 GCA_030634925.1 Sulfurovum sp. | reverse complement strand
ACTAACAGATGAACTACCACCATTTACCTCACTATCCTCTTCACCACATCCACTCAATGCTATAATAGCTACAGTTGCTATTAGTAAATTTATAAGTTTTTTCATATTTTAACAACCACTACTTGAAATAGAATTTATAGAGATAGACTCTACTTCATGTATTCTATAAGTACTACCAGTATATAAAGTATCTGCATCAATTCTATGACTACCACCATTATCTGTAGGCATTTGAATACTACCATTAGATATATAGAAAGTACCTGTATCTACAACAGTATTATTTCTATAATAAGTATAACGACTTGTACTACAATATACTAATTCTATATAACTATCATATTCATTATAACCTGTAATTGTATATCCATACTCTAAGTTATAAGTACTAACAGAAGAGTATCCACCATCTCCATCATAATCTCCACTAGTATCATCATTCCAACCATCATCCTCCACAACTTCACCACATCCACTCAATCCAACAACAACTATACCTGCCAATAATAAATTAATCCATTTTTTCATTTTAAATCCTTTGTTTTGATATAGTATATAATATCGTATTTATATGTATTATGTCAAGTTAAGTATGTCACTATTTGTTTTTCATATAATAATTATAAGTAAATATATATCTTTTTAAGAATTAGTTAGTTATACTTATTTTAGCGTTCAATCTAATATTAAAGGATTTTCTTATGAAAGAGAGCTTGTTAAATAATATATCAAATGCTAAAAAAGAGCATTTGAAGTGGATGAAAAAAGCAAATAGTCTTAATAATCAATCAATAAAAAGAAAAGTTATAGAGATTACTGATATTAATCATCTGTTTAAGCAGTGGCTATACCTTGAGGGTAGTAAGCTAAATTTTACTCCATCTATACAGCACCTTATCAAAAAAATAGAGTATCATAATAATCACCTCAACGATATATATATCGAACTTTGCAAGATATTTTTTCTTCCATCATACTCTATGCCTATCCTATCCTCGCAAAAACAAGAAGTATTAACACAACTAAAATATCTAAATATCTACTCTAAAGAGTTGATAGGAATTATGGATATAGTAGAAAATAGAGTAAGCCAACTAAGTGATAGTGACTTAAGTAAAATATACTAAACTACAACCAACGCAATAAATCTATACTTAATCTCTCTATGGCTTTGTTTGTAGCTTCTACATATCCTTTGGCATCTGTAGTGACAGTAGGTTGTGAGTAGCTAAATCTTCTGCTTTTGATAAGTTTTGTTGAGCTTATATCTATCAGGTTGAAGCCTATTGAGACTATAGAAGAAGACTCTTTTCCTCGGATATGGTGATGAAGTGCAAATATATTAATCTCTAGCTTATAGTCAGCACTTATGATTGAGTTGTCTGCTAATACAGCTTTGTATCTTTTAGTATCGTGTATAGTATCAATGAGTGATGCTTGTAATAATCTACCTATTGTGCTTGACCATTGACTATTTTGATAGACTCCTTGTTGGCTACTGCTATAGTTGAAGACTATTCTATTTGTGATGTCCTCTGTGATACTTTGTGGATAGGCTATGATAATTGTTCTATTTTTATGTATTTTTGAAGTTGATTTGATAGTTGGTATATTTAGACTGTATATAGAGAGTGATGGAGAGTCACTACATCCTAATAATCCTAAAAATAATAATATAATATATCTCATTTTTTTCCTTTTTTCTTAAACTTAATTATATTATTACCACATTTTATAGATATTTAGTTTATTTTTGATTAAAAAGGGTAGAATAATATTAAAAATAATTAATTATTTAATACTTTTAAAGGGAAAAGGGAAACTATTATGATTGAATTAGATGAACTAATAGAAGAGACTAGTAATATACGACTATTATATGTAGAAGATGATATTAGTGCAAGGGAGTCTATTCGACTATTTTTGGAAGAATTTTTTACAGATATTGTTGTTGCAGAAGATGGACAAGAGGGTTTTGAGAAGTTTCAAGAAAATGATATAGACCTTATCATCACTGATATAAATATGCCTCGCCTAAATGGATTAGAGATGGTTCAAAAGATAAGAGAGATAGATAAAAGTGTACCTACTCTTATATTTTCAGCGTATAGTGAACTAGAGTACTTTATAGATAGTATCAAGCTAGGAGTAGATGGGTATCTACTCAAACCATTTGATATAGAGCAGTTTATCAACTCTCTACAAGGAGTATTGGCAAAGATACAACTCAAAAAGACAGAAGAGAAGCTTCAAGAGAATTATCACTACTTACAATCTATCATAGATGGTGTTAATGACCCTATATTGGTTATCAAAGAGGATTATAGTGTAGATTTGATGAATAGTAAAATCAAAGAGAGTATGCACTATAAAAATATATTAGACCCAAACTCTCCAAAATGCTATGAGATACTTCATAATCGCTCATCTCCTTGTGAAGATAATTGTCCTCTTAGGGATGTAATGCAAGACCAAAAACACACTAGCGTAAGACATACGCAGATAGATAATAATGACAAACCATACTCTGTAGAGATTTCTGTAACTCCTCTGCTTGACAAACAAGGTGTATGTGATGGTATCATAGCCGTACCTAGAGATATTACAGGACATCTAAAGATACAAGAGACACTTCGCATACAAAAAGACAATCTACATCATCAAGCCCGTCACGACTCTTTGACTGGTTTGGGTAATAGACTACTATTTGAAGAGAGTTTGGATGAATTTATATCTATATCTCAAGATACAACAGACCTATTTGCACTATTTTTCATAGATTTGGATAAATTCAAACAGATAAATGATACACTAGGACACAAGGTCGGAGACAAAGTACTACAAGAAGCATCCAATAGACTAGATAACCTCATAAGTGAAGATGATACATTAGCTCGTCTAGGTGGTGATGAGTTTACTATTATTATGAAAGTAGATGATTATAAAGAGTCAGCAGTATTGGGACAAAAGATATTGGTCAAACTAGAAGAGGTACTCTGTATAGATGAACATAAGCTATACATCTCTAGCAGTATTGGTATCAGTCTCTATCCCAAAGATGACACAGATGCTACCAACCTCATCAAGTATGCAGATATTGCTATGTACAAAGCCAAAGAGAGTGGCAGAAATAATTATAAATACTACTCTAGTCTATAGAGGGAGTGGAAGTAGTATCTTCGATATATATAGATTGTGAAGGAAATGCAAAGCTTGATTTGTTATCCTCCACTATCTTCATAATATTTAAATGTATATCTTCTCTAATATCCAAATACCTATTCCAATTTGCTGTACTTGTAAATGTATATATAAATATATTTAGTGAAGAGTCTCCAAATGATTCGAAATTTACTATCAAAGTATCCTTTTTGGATATATTTGGATGATTTCTTAGCATATATTTAATCTCTTGTACTATATTATTTATCTGTTCTGCTTTGGTATTCTATGTGATACCTATTCTCATTTTTATTCGTCTTATTCCTCGTCTTGAGAAGTTCTCTATTGGTGAATTGGATACTATCTGATTGGGTATTGTAATTAGTGACTTCTGAAATGAACGGATTTTGGTAGTACGCATACCTATATCTTCTACCGTACCCTCTACACCTCCGACCTTTATCCACTCTCCTATGCGTATTGATTTGTCAGCAAGTAGTGCAAACGAACCAAATAGATTGGACGCTGTATCTTTGGCTGCTAGTGCAAATGCCAAACCACCAAGACCTAGAGAGGCTATAAGTGCTGTGACATTGATACCCCATACCTGAAGCATCGCTCCAAATCCCACACCACCGACTATTACTTTGGTTATTTTTAGTATGAAGTCACCCATCTCTTTTGCCAAATCAGAGTTAAATTTGGCTGTAGTAGAGTGAAATATCCCTCTTAGTGCATTCATAATAGCTATGATAGACCAAAATATGGTAAATATCACAAGAGTATTGAGTATATGTCTTATAGTCTCAGTCTCTTGAAATGTCAGCAAAAAAAAACAGATGAGCTCCAACTATAATAAAAGCAAACCGAAGAGGGGCTTTGAGTGCTGATATGACTCTCTCATCATAATATGTCTTTGTTAGCTTGGCAAATCTAAGCAAAGTCCCCATAATAATCAGGGTAAAAAGTTGCCTAAGTAGTAGAAATATCAAGAATACAATAATAGCCGCAAACAGATTGGCAAGAGGAATACCAAAAAACATATTGGCTAAACTAGGGAACTCATGATATACTGGAGACAACATTATTTGAACTCTCTCATCAAGGTTCATAGATAAATCATCTATCATATCCAAAGATTCAGTCATATTTACATCAATATTTGTAGTTATAGGCATTTTTTATTCTCCAAGGTTGTTATATATTTGAAATTATAGTAGAATTTTATCTAAATAATCGGTCAAAAGGATTTTAATGACAAAAAGATTTTTAATAGGTATGATTTTTATCTTTACAAGTATGGCTTTTGCCAAAGTATCACATATAAATTATGATTTGAAATTTGGTATATTTGGTACGATAGGCTCACTCAATACCAAACTAACAAAAAGTAAAAGAAGATACACCATAGATACCAAGATGCAAATATCAGGACTAGCAAAAACCCTTCTAGGCAGTCATAGTGGCAGATACATATCCAAAGGACACATAAGCCGTGGAATGATGGTCAGCGACTTGTATCAGATGATAGAACGATATGATGATGTAGTTATCAGCCAAGAGTACTCTATAAACCACAAACGCAAAAGAGTAACAAAAAGATTTAGAAAATGGAAAAATGGAAAACTTATCAAAGAGACAAGCAGAAACTTAGGTTTTTATGCCAAAGATGACCTACTCACAGTATATTTCAACCTAGACAAAGCTATATCCAAAAAAGGCAAAACATATATATTCAAAGTAGTAGGACTAGAAAAACAAAGTGGCAGAGTCAAAATCACTGTACCATCTCCATCACAAACAGCACCATACAAAAAAGACCTAGGAGATAGTGCAGATTGGTATGCAAAAGCACTAATCTACCAAAAAAACTTCCGAAAGAAAAAGGGTGATATACTATTATCCGTAGGCAAAGATGGAATTATCCAAAATGCAGTCATCAAAGATATACTGATGTACGGAGATGCAAGAGTAGAGAGAGTCAAGTAGATGAGATATATCATCATACTGCTTCTATCTATATCCATACAAGCATCATCCATAAATCTATCACAATCACAAGCCAACTATATAGCCAAAAAAGTATGGCAAAACGAAGGTGCAGGATTAGATAAATATCTCATCCACTGGAATAATGGCGAAGATTTCGCATCCATCGGTATAGGTCATTTTATATGGTTTAGCAAAGGACACAAAGAGCGTTTTCGAGAAGTATTCCCAATGTTCCTAAAATTTGTAGAACAAAAAAATATCAAAATGCCAAAATGGCTAAACTCCAAAACACCACTACCTTGGAATAACAAAAAATCATTCTACAAAGCAAAAAAAGCAAAAAGCAAGAAATACAAAGAGCTATTTGCATTTATAAAAACCACCCAACCATATCAAGCAGAGTTTATGGCAAAAAGAGTCAATCAAGCCCTACCACAAATTCTAAAAACCATCAAAAACAAAAAACAAAAAACACTAATCCAAAAGAGATTTAACCACATACTATACAACAAGCACAGCAAAATAGACAAACAAGGACTATACATACTAATAGACTACACCAACTTCAAAGGAGAAGGAACACTACCAAGCGAAAGATACAAAAACCAAGGATGGGGACTATTACAAGTACTAAAACATATAAATCCAAAAGAAAAAAACAAATTTAAAGCATTCGCCACATCAGCCAAAAAAATGCTCAGCAGAAGAATAAAAAACTCCCCAAAAGCAAGAGGAGAAGAGAGATGGAGAAAAGGATGGAATATTCGGTTGGATGGGTATTTTAGGTAATTCCAACTCTAATTAAAGAGTTAGTTTATATTATAATAATAGCCTAACCCACACAAATACTATCCAAAACCTCAAAATAAGTAGGGAAAGTCTTTGCTGTGCATTCTGGTTCATTGATGGTTACTGATATTGGGTCTAGGGCTAGTAGTGAGAAGCACATGGCTACTCTGTGGTCATCGTAAGTGTCTATTTTTGCGTGTATTAGCTGTTTTGGTGGGGTTATTTTTAGGTAGTCTTCACCCTCTTCTACTATTGCTCCTACTTTTTTTAGTTCTGTTGCCATGGCGTATAGTCTGTCGGTCTCTTTGACTCTCCAGTTGTATATGTTTGTGATGGTTGTTGTGCCGTCGAGAAATAGTGCCATTGTGGCAAGTGTCATCGCAGCGTCTGGTATGTGGTTGGCATCTAAATCTATGGCTTTGAGTCTGTTTGGT
>DAOVZV010000215.1 GCA_030634925.1 Sulfurovum sp. | reverse complement strand
TATATCGACAAAACTATGAAATTTGGCTAAAATTACAACAAGAGACCAAAGTAGAGTTTGATTTATTATACGACCCTTTGGGCTGGAGAGTACTACTTCACCATATCAATATATTTACATCACCTATACTATACATCCATCAAGGAGGAGTATTGGGCAATGAGAGTATGCTACCTAGATATGAGAGGAAATACCAAATACCATAAAGGACAAAAATGCTAAAGCAGAACAATCTTCAATCACACTTTGATGAAACCATCGCACCTAAACTTGAGAAACTAGAGAAAAAACGACTCCTAGTCATACACACAAAGACAATATTCAAACAAATATCTATGGTACTTCTAGCAGGACTACTATTTGTTCTTTTCAAGATGTTATGGATGGATGAAGGCTCTGCTGAAGGATTGGATAGAGTAGTATCTTTTTTATGGGTTATGCTATTTACTACTATTCCCCTGATTATAGTATTGACAATTGTTTACAAGATAATCCATCTAATTTTGACAAAGGGTATGCAGAGTGAATATACAAATATTGTCAATATGCAGATACTCAATCAATATGAGAATTTCAAATATAACAAAGATGACTATATTCAAGAGACAGACTTTAACAAAAGTGAATTATATAGAAAAGAAGTATATAAATATAGTGGCAGTGATTTATTATACTTAGACCACAAAGATATGACTTTGTCTATGAGTTTTGTCAATGCTGTAAGTAATACAAATAATCAAAATACATCTTCTCAAATATACAAAGGTCTATTTGTAGTAGCAGATTTTCATACACATTTTAGAGGCAAAAGTATTATATTAGAACAGTTAGTTTATGAGATAAATAGTATAAATGACTTTGAGCTTATACATATCAAAGACACAGAGTTTGCAACAGAGTTTACAGTATATAGTAAAGATGAAGTCTCATCAAAAAAGCTAATATCACCATTTATGATAGAACAGATAAAAGAGTTAAAGCAGAAGATAAAATCAGCTATCAGACTATCTCTAATAGAAGGAAAACTATATATAAGTATTCAAAATAGTAGAGACTTCTTTCAGTTAGACTATAGCCAACCACTAAATAGATACCCATCAATCCAAAGCGACATAACCATAATAGAAAGTATCATGGATATAGTCGCCAACCTCAAACAAAATGAGAGGTTGTGGATTGAAGAGTGATTAATACGCTACAGGATAAATCTCTGTATTTGTCCCATCAAAGCCAGTAACATTATGCTCCATTGCATAATCTACTATCTTTTTGAGGTCTCCATTGATATTATCAATAATAACTTCAAAACCAGTAATCTCTTCTTGAGTCATCTCTGCCATACCATCTGCAAATAGTGCATTGAACATAAATGCAGGATTTAATATACTTACTTCTATTGTTTTATTATTATCTGGTGATACAAATACTGCTATCTCACAAGGCAATGCTGGTGTATGATACTCACCTGTACTTAGTGCTGCTTTGGCATAAGTTGGAGAACAAGCTTCTACTATCCAAGAACCTCCTGGTACTTTGAGAGGGTGTAATCTACCTGAACGCCATAATGGAGTTTTGCCATCTATTGTACTTGGTAAAAGAGCTTTTAATGCACTCTCTTGTACTCCTACTGTTCCCTCTTCCTCAGATGTCATTACAGAAATAATCTTTGATGCTATATCTTTTGCATCTAATGATGTAAACTCTACTGAATTATTACTTGTATAACTAAAGTGTGCATAAGGTTTATGTCCTCCTGCAGATGTATCAGTAGTGGCTTTTACTTTTGTCATAGATGAATATATTGTTCCTAATTTATCAGAAGTCCTATTATAATCCTCACCATTATCATCAAATGCTTTATATATCATAGCAAATATCTCATCTTTCACCTGAGTAGGAAGCTTCATCATACCATCTTTAAATGCCTCATTACTCATCTCATTAGAATCAAATACCTCTGTAAAGAATAGAGTAAATATAGTCTCAGGATTAAGCATATCTACATATATCCCATTTTTATCATGATAGATACTTATTTCACAAGGCAACGCAGTAGCATGATAGATACCATCTTTGACTTTTGCTCCATCATCTCCACCTACATTCTCTACACCCAATGCTTTACCTGCATAAGTAGAGTTACATATCTCTACTACTTTTACCTTTTTAACAGGAGATGTATCATCTAATGGGATAACATATTTATCTGTTGGAATACCTAATATATGTTCACTTACATCACTATCACCAAAATTATTTGTAGCAGTATCAGCTTCTAATCCTGCTACAATCCAGTTTGCACCCTGAAATTTAGTGCTATCTGCTAATGGTTCATCTGTATTAGCTACATGTTTTGCAAATGTGTTAGCTAGTTGTGATACCTTGGCATAAGTAGCTGTATAATCTACATCTCCATTTGCATCTTTTACAGTAGGGAATACTGCTACTCTCTCATAAGGAGAAAAACTACCATCTCCAAAAGGAATTTTATCCTCATCTGTAACACCAACCAATGAATTTGTAATAGCTATAGTAGATGCCTCTTCAAGTGTATTGATAACTACTTTTTCCGAGCTTAATGGAGGTATAGTATCATCACTATCACTTCCACACCCTGTAATTCCCGTAATCAATAATGCACATAATGCCATAGAACCTATCATCTTTTGATAATTCATATATATCTCCTAATTTTATTTCTATAACTATATTATGAAAATATGATAATGCAAATCAAAACAAGATAAAAAACTATATAATTTTTACAAATGTATCATATAGTATCATCAAATAACTAAACTATTAAAATCAATATTACTTATAATTAACTATATTATATCAGGCTCTTATATCTATAAAACTATTCAAACTCTCTTGGTTTGTCTTGATAACCCAAGATACACCATCTATTCCAAAGTCTCTGCTAATTGATGTGATATTTAGCTTATTTAGCTGATATAGGGTTTTTTCTATATTACTATAAGTCGTCTCAAACTTATACTCTATCTCTTTTTGATAATCTATAAGATTGGATATAGCTATTACCTCTTTTGTAGCACTGCTATATGCCCTAGCCAT
>DAOVZV010000208.1 GCA_030634925.1 Sulfurovum sp. | reverse complement strand
GGAACTGATTAGTCCTCCTATGATTGATATTGCCATTGGTGCTTTTACTTCGCTTCCTAGTCCTGTACCTATAGCTAGTGGTATCATAGCAAATATCATGGCTATCGTGGTCATGAGTATAGGTCTTAGTCTCTTTTCTCCTGCTTCTAGTAGTGCTTCATCGCTTGTTTTGCCTGATTTGATGGCGTGGTTGGCGAAATCTACTAATAGTACGGCGTTTTTGCCGACCATTCCCATCAGTAGCATAAATCCAATCATTACAAATAGACTAAACTGTAGTCCACTTATGTATAGAGCCAACATAACTCCGATGATACTTAGAGGTAGGGCTATCATTATGATAATGGGTTGGATTAGAGACTCATATAGTACGGCTAGAATGATAAACATTAGTATAATTGACAATCCCAATGCCATACCAAATGCTTCTCCTGTTTTGCCCATCTCTTCTGCAAATCCTGTAAATCTATACTCTACATCTTTTGGCATTAGATTGTCTATCTCTGCATTGGTATAAGATATAGCACCTCCCAAATCTAGTCCAAATAGGTCTGCGTATATCGTGACTTGTCTCTGTCTATCAAAATGGTATATAGATGCCAAAGATGAGCTAGTGCCAAATTTGACTAGACCATTGAGATATACTAGCTGACCATTTTTGGCTCGTATTTGGATTTTCTTTATATCTTCTATACTCATCCTATTTTTATCATCAAATCTTAGTGTGATATTGTACTGTTTACCTCTATCTTCAAAGTATGAAATCTCCATATCACTAGAGAATGCCACATTTAGAGTAGATGCTATCTGTGATGCTGATATACCTAGTCTATTGGCGTTTGCTCGGATGATGTTTATATCTATTTGTGGTTTTCCCTCATCGAGATTGGTATCTATATCTTTGAAGCCATCTTTTTTGGCTAGATACTCTGTGAGATTTTTGGTAGCCACTTTGAGAGAGTCAAAGGAGTCTGATTTGAGTACTATCTGATATGGTACGGTAACTCCTGTCCCTTTGATAGCAGGTATCGCTGCTGCTGTGATAAAGAATTTATCGGCAAACCGTGTTAGCTCTGTTCTGAAGTCTTGGATTATCTGCTCTTGGTTTTGGTCTCTTTGGGTTCTATCTATTAGTTTGACATAGAGTAGTGCTTTGTGTTTGTCTTGTGCTGAGGTGTATCCTACTGTAAGTGTAGTATATTCTATATTTGGATTTTTCCTTACAAAAGCTTCTACTGCTTTTGCCTCTTTTACCATATTGTCTAGTGATATTCCTGCTTGTGCTTTTAGCTTTATCTCAAACTCTGCCATATCTTCTTTTGGGATGAAGTCCATACCAATCTTGGGAAATAGGCTTAGGCTACCTACAAATCCTGCAAAGACTATAAGAACTGTAATTATCTTGAACCTCAACACGATTTTGAGTATCCATACATAGGCTCTCTCCATAGATACAAATATAGGCTCAGTAGCTCTATAGAACCAGCTCTGCTTTTTGCTTAGAGTCCTTGCCGAAAAACTAGGAATGAAGCTAAGTGCTATAGTATAAGAGATAATCACGGCAAATCCAACCGTCATAGCAAATGATTCAAAGAATTTACCTACTATACCACTCATAAACGATACAGGGATAAACACAGCCAAAAGCATAGCTGATATAGCTAATATAGAAAATGACATCTCTTTTGTACCCTCATAAGAGGCTTGAAATTTGTCCATACCACTCTCTATCTTTTTGTATATATTTTCTATGACGACAATGGCATCATCTATTATGATACCAATAGCCAAAGTAAGACCAATTAGAGTCATCTTGTTGAGGTCAAATCCCATATAATCCATAAGTGCAAAAGTACCCATAATAGAAGAGGGGATAGACAACGCAGATACAAATGTAATAGTGATGTTTCGCAAAAAGAAAAATACAATGATTGTAGCCAAAAATGCTCCATAAACAAGGTCAAATGTCACATCTTCTAGTGAGTGTATGATATATGGTGTAGTGTCATTGAGTATTTTTACATTATAATTATCACCTGCTAGTTTGACCAATGATGGTACTACTGCTTTGACTGATTGGACTATCTCTATGGTATTTGTCCCTGATATTTTTTGGACTTCTAGCATCACACCTTGTACTCCATCATAAGATGCGTAACTCTTTGCATCACTCAAGGAGTCTTCTACTTTGGCTATATCTTCTAGTCTGATATTATCTTTGATTTTGATATTTTTGAGTTCATCTATACTTAGTGCGTCACTTCTGACTTTGAGAGTAAACTCTTTGGTATTAGATATGAGTTTACCACCACCTATTTTCATATTTTCATTAGTGATGATAGTGTTTAGTTCTCTTATAGTGATATTGAATTTATTGAGCATTTTTGTATTGGGATATATCTTTATCTCTCTATCTTTGTATCCTATGATATTGATAGCACCTACACCATTTATCTTTTGTAGCTTTGGTTTTACTTTCTCATCAGCAAATACCATCAAATCTTCCAGATTATCTTTTTGAGCTGTTAGAAATATATTGATAATAGACGCACCACCAATATCAAGCTTACTCACCAATGGAGTCCTAGCATTGTTTGGCAATATGATAGCAGATACTTTATCCCTCACATCATTGGTAGCCTCATCTATCTCTCTACTCAAAAAGAACTTGACCATCACGATACTTACGCCATCACTACTTGTAGAAGTGATACTATCTATCCCACCAATCCTAGATATAGCCTCTTCTATCTTGTCTGTGATTTGTGACTCAATAGTACTAGCTTCTACACCTGCATATACTGTTTTGATAGTTACCATCGGGAAATCCACACTTGGAAATAGTGCCGACGGCATAGATTTGAAACTCATAAACCCAAATATCACAAGAGTAAGAGCGTACATCAGAGTCATAATAGGTCTATTTATCGCCAATTTATACATTTGTTATCCTTTTAATTTAATTTATAATGTCTTATTACTTAGATGTAATCCAACCACACCCATCACGATAAACAATATACTCACAACCTTTAACGCACTCACAGACTCCTTGAAAAAGAATATACCAATTATTGAGATAAGTACAGTACCCACTCCTGCCCATATAGCATAAGCCACACTCAAATCAAACTTTTTGAGAGCATAAGTGAGTGCCATTAGAGACAATATATAAAATACAAACATCAAAACCGATGGCACAACTTTTGTATATCCATCAGACATCTTCATAGCCGTAG
>DAOVZV010000255.1 GCA_030634925.1 Sulfurovum sp. | reverse complement strand
ATCAGGGTTTGTCGTATTATCATCAGGACTTGTTGTATCATTTGTATCAGGAACACTAACATCCAATCCTGCCAATATAGCCTTTATCTCTTCTATCGTATCCACTTGCGTAGGAGTTAGAGTCAATATTTGTGCATTTAGTTCATCTATATTATCTACTGTGACTCCACTTAGTCCTAGCTCTTCATATTGTGCTATTGTAGGTGCTGTTGTAGAACCACCACTTGTATTGTAGCTCTCTATGGTATCTAATACTTCTTGTTGGGTTGGAGTAATAGTATCTGTAGTACCATCAGATGGGTCTGCTGTACCTCCACCACTACTACACGCTGTTAGTACTGCTATTGTTATGCTCAATAGTATATATTTGAGCTTATTGGATATATTCATCATCCATCCTTTGGTATATTATGATTTTAGATTATTTTACACACTGATAGATTAATATATGGTTAAAGAGAAAGATTGAGGGGTAAATAAGGAGTTGTTACAAGTCCAAAGCTGGACTTATATATAGATAGAGGTATTAGTTTCTAATACCCATATCTGCTTTGATTGTGTTCCATCTTGATAAGCTTACTTTTCTCAAGTATCTCATAAGTCTTCTTCTTTGTCCTACTAGTTTTAGTAGTCCTAGTCTTGAAGAGTGGTCTTTTTTGTTTGTTTTTAGGTGTTCTGTAAGATATACTATTCTAGCTGTTAATATCGCTACTTGTACCTCTGTTGAACCTGTATCGTTTTCGCCTCTTGCGTACTTAGCAATAATATCTGCTTTTGTTGCCTTATCTAAAGCCATGATGACCTCCTGATTGGTATTTATCTCCAAATATAATTTGGGAAAGAAATAATATCGTATTAAGTTTTGGATAATATTGATGCACATCTTTACTAATTAAGTCAAATAAGAGTAAAATACTCCTAATTAAGCAAAAGGATAAATATGCTACTTACTCGTGCTACTGAATATGCCCTATTATCGTTAGATGTAATTCGTAAATCTGATATTCCTATAGGTGCAGAGCAGTTGGCAAATGAGCTATATATCCCAAAAAGCTTCCTCGCAAAGATTTTGCAAAGTCTGGCAAAAAATGGAATTTTGGAGTCAAGAAAAGGAGCTCATGGTGGGTTCATATTGGCTAGAGCTGTATCAGAGATTAGTATCAATGAGATAATCATCGCATCAGAAGGCAAATCACCCACTGTATTTGACTGCACAAGCTACATCCACACCTGCCCAAATGGTAGTATTGGCAAGTGTGCTATATCACCATTTTTGATGAATTTTCAAAACAAAATAGACAACTTTTTGGATGGTCTAACACTAGGAGACATACTATAATGAAACAATATATTTACCACCTATCACACATAGATTTAGACGGCTATGGATGTCAATACCTATCGACAAAATGCTTCGATACGGTCTATGCTTACAATGCTAACTATGGAGCAGAAGTCTCTGCTAGATTATCAGAGATAGTAGCACAGATAGAACAATACAAATTTATCAACAAATCAGATGATATAGAACACCTAATACTCGTCACAGACCTCAATCTAACTACAAAAGAGGGAAATTGGATAGAGAGAGAGGCTACTAGAATTGGTGCAAAACTCCAACTACTAGACCACCACGCATCAGGAGAGAGTGCATCAGAGAGATTTGCATGGTATTATCTCGATAGTAGCAGATGTGCCACACTCATCACATATCATTGGCTTCAACAACATTATGACTTTGACAAAGAAAATCAATTAGCACATATAGTAAAAGCTATCAATGCTATAGATATTTGGGTAAGTGATGATGAGCTATTTGAGTATGGCAAAGTAATGCTAGGTATGATTTCAGGGGCTAGAGAGATTAATCGTATATTGTTTCCTGCACAAGATAGAGAGTTCAAACTATCTATGATAGATATAGCCAAAGAGCTATCAAGACAAGAAGATGCACCAATCAAACTAGATGATGAGCTTCACTTTGCAAAAAAGAGATTTTTTATAGAAGATGAGAACAATACAAAAGACAATCTAGTAGCAATATATGTCACAAAACTACTAAGCAAAGATAGACAAAGACTCACTATAGACTACAATGGCTACAAGGGAATACTAGGATACAATGTAGGAAACGCATCTATCATAGGAAATGCTTGTATGTTAGAAAATGATGATTATGATTTCTATATGGATGTAAACTTCAGAGGTAATTTCTCTCTAAGAAGCAACAACAAACTAGATGTCTCAAAGATGGCAAACCACATAGGCAATGGAGGAGGACACCCCAACGCAAGTGGAGGAAAGATAGATGGATACAAAGACTCTTTTGTATATTCAGATGTGCGTAAATTTATCCAAAACTATATAGATGATAAGTGTAGTTAGGTAGCTTTTATCATCTCCACAAATTGAGATGCACTCTCATCATACATATCAAAGATTTTGTTTGCTCCTGCTAGTATGAGCTTTCTATTATCTTCTTTGGTATCTGATAGTGCTACTATGTCACCCTCAAATCCATTTGCTCTTAGCGTAATAGCATAATATACATTTAATGCCTCTTCATTCATCGCACATACTGCTAT
>DAOVZV010000055.1 GCA_030634925.1 Sulfurovum sp. | reverse complement strand
TTGGGTACTACTCTTTTTTATCTCATCTTTCATAACTACTACCAATGCTTTGAGTCTTTGGGATACATCTCTTTTGCACCCTTTTTGACCTCTTTCATTACAGTTGTCTATTAGCTTGATGATTTGTGGTAAGATTGAGGCTGTTAGTTTGTTATATGTCTCTTGATATGATTTGGTGGATATAAATTTGTTTATTATATTATCTTGTTCTTTGGTGTATCCCCATGACTTTTCTATATATTTGAGTTGGTCGCCTATATGTTTGTGTTTGTCTTTTTCTATCTTTTCTCTTTTTTTCTTTATCTTCTGTAGGACTTTGTATGTTTTGCCTTTGGGTCTAAATCCTTTTTTCCTCTCTTGGTATCCTACAAATAGCATAGCTACAAATACTATAAGTGCTATCCATCCCATAGTATCGGGATAGAACCATCCCAATAGAGATGTAGCAAATATAGAAAAAAGTACTATCAATATCTGCATACTAGACCTTGAAGCCCATACTTTTGTCTCCATCAAAGCTAGAACCTAGCTCTTTTTCTATCTCTTCTAAAAAGTCTGATAATCCAAAAAGACTCTCTTTTCTCACTGCTACTTTGTATGCTGTATTTTTGATAACTAGATTTATCTGTCCACCTGTAAGTTCATATCTAGTCAAATCTTCTATATCAAATCCCTCTTGATAATCAGCATTTTCAGGAAGCATAAATTGCCACAATCTTAACCGTTGTTTTTTGCGTGGCTTTTTGAACTCTATCTTGTGGTTAAATCGTCTTGAAAATGCTTTGTCTATATTGCCTAGTAGATTTGTAGTAGCTATCAAGATACCATCAAATTTCTCTATCTGTTCTAAGAATATATTTTGCATTTGATTATGCATCTTGTCTGCACTACTTCCAGCCCCCTCACTTCTTGCACTCAAAAACTGGTCTGCTTCATTGAGCAGTAAAATAGGATTTACTTTTGCTCTTTTACTCAAATCTTTGAAGTCATCAAATATCTTTCTTACATTTTTTTCACTCTCTCCAATATACATAGACAAAATCTTGGAACAATCAAAAGACAATATAGGCTTTTTGAGTGTTTTGGCAAGACTCATAGCAGTCATAGTCTTGCCTGTTCCTGCTTCACCATAAAATATAATCCTAGCATCTATCCCTTTTCTTTTATCTTTGATACCCCAATGTTTTAGCTTTTTAAATACATCTTTATCTACTTGTTTAATCACATTATCCAAAGTCTCTCTTGTCTTTGTATTTAGCACCACATCATCCAACGAAGTAGTGGGTTTGAGATATTCAAAAATCTCTTGTTCTTGAACTAAGGCATCAAGCTTTAGTTTGGTTACTTTTTTGCTTTTTTTGGAGTGGATAATCCTCTGCATCACCTCTTCTTGGAGATAAAAAGAGCGACTAACTCCTCCAAACATATTGAGTATCTCTTCATAATCTATAATATCATCACTAATAAGTCTAGCTCCATCTTCTAGTAATGCACGGTTTTTTATCTTCTCGTACTCATCAAAAGATATAAGCTCAATCAGAGTATTCATATCTCTAAATTGCCCTTCTCCTCCACTATACTCCTCTTTGAGAAGTGCTAGGAATATCCTCTGTTCTTTCTCATCTAACTCTTTTTCGATAAAGAACTCCTCTACTACTATGGGAGTTTTGGTCATTTTGACTCTCTCTTTTATCCTTGTACTTAGAAGTGATAGCTTGTTTTTGAGTCGTCCTATACTTAGAGAATTATCTGCAAAGCCTTGTTTGAATGTAGCTATTTTGTGTAGAAGTGCTACCATATCAAACTGGTCTTGGAGGTACTCCAAATGGTCTGTATATGGTTTGACTTCTGGTAGGGATATTTCTAGTGAACCCTCTTCTAATAGTCTCAATAGTGATATACTAGGAGTTACAGATGTACTTAGTAGCTCCAATTTTGAGCTATCGTGAGCTTTGACTTGTCCGAAGCTAACCTGAATAAGCCAACCCAAATCCAAAAGATTTTTGATAAGTTCTAGCTTGGATAAGTATAGGTACTCTTTTGATGAATAGTTGTCTTTGAGTATCTCCAATATAGATAACTCTTCTAGTCCACCTACATATCGTTTGCTGATATACTGCACCAAACGAGCTTCCTCTTTTGTACATTTGAGATGTTCAAATATAGAGGCTTTTGTGACCTCTTTGGTCTGTATAAATTCGATAAGATATTTCAATAATGTTCCTAAATTTTAAATAATATCCGTTGAGTATAACAAAAGTTTGATATACTTTTAATGATTAAATCCAAATCAAAGGAATACAAATGCGTATATTAATTATGATGGCTATGGCTTTATCTATAATGGTAGCAAAACCTGCTATCGTAACACCAGCAAGTGGCTCTCTAGCATGGGAAGACTCTATATCCAATATGGATGAGAAAATGACTCACTCAGAGGCTATTGAATATTGTAATACTCTCACTCTCGGAGGGTTTGATGATTGGAGACTACCTAGACTAGATGAACTTCTATCTATAGTAGATTTTACAAGATATAGACCAGCTACTATCAAAGTATTTGAATATGTAGATAGTGATACTCTATATTGGTCTTCTAGTGCTTACGCAGGAGAAAAAAGAAATTTTTGGGGTGTTGATTTCAAAGATGGTTCTACATCTCACGCGTCTAGTATATATGATAGATTTGTAAGATGTACAAGAGATTTAAAATAGCTTTTTGGCTTCTGCTTTAGCAGAAGCTTTTCATACGATGAAGTATCTTTTCTCTAAAGCTTGTAGGCTTTGCTAAATCCTCTATATACTCATTGTAACTCATACCCTTTTCAGTCAAAAACAACTCCAAATACTCTATAGAACCATCCATACCTTTGTCTTTTTCTATATCTAATAATACTCTATATATCTCTTCTATCTCTTTGATAACTTTTCTAGGAGTAGGTTCTCTAAATGCTATATAGTTTCTTATCTCTCCTGTTCTGCCTTTTTGTATATCAAAGTCTGTAGTAACCCAGTAGTAGTTTCCATTTTTCGATTGGTTTTTGACTACTGCCATAATATTTCTACCTCTCTTGATACTCTGCCACATAAAATAAAAAATTACCTTTGGCATATCAGGATGACGAATAATATTATGAGGTGTGCCTATTAGCTCCTCTTTGCTATATCCTGATACTTCCATAAACTTATCATTACCATAAGTTATCCTACCATTTATATCTGTTTTACTAACCAATATATCTTCAAAACTTAATTTTATCTCTTTACTTTTTGATGAACCAATAAGTCCCATAACTTCTCCTTGACTTAACTATTTTTTAACTCTTTTACGAAATTTATCATATCTTTGATAAATTTATCCTTTTTGATAACTCCATCATTCCACTTATCTATCTTGAAGAGTTGTTGTATCTCTCCTGCTCTATCTGCTTCATCTTTTAATCCTAGATTTACTAGTACACCTTTGATAGCGTGGAAATTATCTGTAACCTTTGGAGCATCTTTTTTTGATATATTATTATCTATTTCAGATAGATGAAACTCTATACTCTCTACTGCTTTTGCTATAAGTCCTATGACTATCTCTTTGTCAAATATATTTTCTAAATGGCTATATGCTGTACTCTTTAACTCCAATACATCTATACTCTCTTCCATATCTACAACTACCTGACTCTTATGTAGTTTCAAATCTATACTTCTAGTCTCACCATTGATAAAATTGGTAAAACAATCTTTCAATTCACCAATCTCCAGAGGCTTCTCTATAAAAGCATCCATACCAGAGTCTTTGGCAGATTGTATATCAGACTCATAGACATCTGCACTCATACATACGATAAACATATCTTTGTTTAGTTTTCGTATCTCAATAGTGGCTTCATAACCATTCATCACAGGCATTCTAATATCCATAAAGATAATATCATAATCATTTTCTATACTTTTTTCCAGTGCATCTTTACCATTTATAGCAGTATCACACAATATAGAAAATGACATTTTCAACATCTCTTTGATGTAGTTTCTATTCATCTCTACATCTTCGACTATTAGTACTTTTAGGTTTGAAAAATTCAAGGCTTCTCTCTTTTCATCTGAATTATCTACAAATAATTCCTCAATTTGATATATAAGCTTCTCTGCTTTAATAGGTGTATTTATAATAGTATCAAAAGATGATGCACAGGTAAATGAGTAATTATCTAGCAGTCCTATACATTTGATATTGGGTTGAATTAATCTTAGTGTGGATATGATATTGGATATATCATATTTGATATAGTTCATATCAAAAATAGCCAAATCAAAATCTTCTGATTGAGAAAATATCTTTTTGAAATTATCTGAAATATCTCTACTTGGACTATAATACGAAAAAGAGGCATTAAATTTTTTGATAATATCAGAGAACTTTTCTGTAAACTCTATCTCATCGGACAACATAAGTATCTTTTTGTTTGAGAGTTTTAGAGATAGATTTTTCTTATCTCCTATATGCACGAAAAAACTTATAGAAAATGTACTCCCCTCCCCCTCTTTGGATACTAGCTTAATCTCTCCATCCATTAGTTTGACTATCTCTTTGGAGATAAATAGTCCCAATCCAAAGCCTTGTGTACTATCTGTGGTAATAAATGGGTCAAAAAGAGCTTTTTGCATCTCTTTTGAGATACCTGTACCAGCATCTTCTATATTTATCACTATCTTAATTCTATCATCTATATATTCTATATCTTTTACATAAAAATTAATTATTCCATCTTCTGTAAATTTCGCAGCATTTGACAATATATTTAATATCACTTGCTTGACCCTACGAGAGTCTGCCAAAATAGTATAATCGAGAAATGGTATATCTGTTTTTAGTGTAGTATTTTTATGCAAATTTGTCTTGATGACATCAGCACACTCTGTAAGTATAGTATGTAAGCATACCTCTTTTTCTTCAAGATTTATATCATTTTTCTCAAACTTCACAATATCCAAAAAATCACCCACTAGAGATAATAGATATTTGGAGCTGTTTAACATTCGTTTTAGATACTCTTCTTGCTTTTTGTTCAACTTAGTCTGCTCAAGAAGTTCACCATATCCCAATATAGAGGTCAAAGGTGTTCTAAGTTCATGACTAATAGAAGCCATAAATAGATTTTGTTTTTCTTGATTGTACATAGTGAACTAATCTTTTTGCTTCATATTTGAGGCGATAGTAGTAGTAAAACTATCTATATCAAATGGCTTTAACATAAAATCATCAGCACCCAAACTACGCAAATCAGACTCTTCCATACCATCAACAGTGATGATTAAAACTGGTAAATTATCAAATTTACTATCTCTTCTAATATGTTTTAGTATATCTTTACCTTGCATCTTTGGTAAGTGTAAATCCAATAGTACCATATCAATTCTTCTCATTCCTGACTCTAGTATTTCTATAGCCTTTTCTCCATCATCTGTAGATATGACATTAATATCTGATACTTTTGCCAATAAAGCACGAATTAATTGTAGATTAAAAATATCATCTTCTATTACCAATATATTAATATTACCAAGGTACCTTAAGCTCATTTTGATTTTCCTTTTTTAAATAAAATTTATTCTATATTATATCAATAAATTATCAGTTATAGATAAAATTACAACTTTTTTATTTTTGCTATCTCATCTCTAAGCCTAGCTGCCTCTTCAAACTCCAAACTTTTTGATGCTAGTAACATTTTTGCTTTTAACTCTTTGATGATTTGCTGTCTTTGAGCCTTTGGCATCTTATCTAGTTTGGACGATTTATCATATAGTTCATCTATATTATTTGACTTCAAATTAGTATCTAACTCCCTTATTGTAGTTTTGGGTGTGATATTGTGCTTTTTATTGTATTCTATCTGTACCTCTCTTCTCTTTTGAGTAGTCTCTATCGTAAATGCCATAGAGTCTGTTACTCTCTTTGCATACATTATTACTTTTCCATTTGTATTTCTTGCACATCGTCCTGCTGTTTGGATAAGTGCTGTTCTTGAACGCAAAAATCCCTCTTTGTCTGCGTCCAATATTGCTACCAAACTTACCTCTGGCAAATCAAGACCTTCTCGCAGAAGATTGATACCAATAAGTATATCAAACTCACCCAAACGCAAAGCCCTAATAGTCTGATTGCGTTCTATAGCATCCATATCAGAGTGCATATATCTAGCTTTGAGTCCCAAATCATTATAATATACACTTAGCTCTTCTGCCATCTTTTTGGTAAGTACTGTGATAAGTACTCTCTCATTTTTGGCTATTATTGGTTTCATCTGGTCATGTAGATTTTCTACTTGATATGTACTATCTATCACCTCTATTTTGGGGTCTAACAATCCTGTAGGACGCACCACTTGTTCGGCGACAACAGATGACAACTCTAATTCCAAAGGAGCAGGAGTAGCAGATACAAACAAAAAATGAGGAGCTTTACCTATATACTCATCAAACATCAAAGGTCTATTGTCCAATGCTGATGGCAACCTAAATCCATGATTTACCAATACCTCTTTACGACTTCTATCTCCTGCATACATACCTCGAAACTGTGGCAAAGAGACATGAGACTCATCTACTATCACTAGATAATCATCACATATTGTCTCAAAATAGTCCATCATAGAGTACGGAGTCTCACCAACTGCCTTGCCTGTGAGATGTCTGGAATAATTCTCTATACCTTTACACATACCAGTACCCTCTATCATCTCCAAGTCAAACTCACATCTCTGTTTGAGGCGATTATACTCAACCATCCTATCCTCTGCTTGATAATATGCCAACCTCTCACCCAACTCCTCTTCTATACCCTTGACTGCTAATGCCAACCTCTCTTTACTTACTATAAATTGATTTGCAGAGTATATTACTATCTCATCTTTGTCATCATATTTTTTATTATCTATGCT
>DAOVZV010000205.1 GCA_030634925.1 Sulfurovum sp. | reverse complement strand
AGCTAATGCTCGGGTATAATCAATATTGTGTTTTACTGGCATGGCATACCTTGCTATAGTCTCTTCAAATATCTCAAAAGGATTTATATCTTTACCCTTATTTTTAGTAATATGTTCAACCATCACATTTTTATTAATATCAAGTTCTTTATAAAAAAGTGAAATACCTGTTCTTTCACTTGTAATGATAAATGGGTTTTTAAAATATCTTCCAAAATAAATCTCTCCCAAAGCTCTATTTATTGTTTGTTCCAAAATAAAATGAGGTAATTTTTTATTTATATTTGTATTTAAAATTGAAATTTGTAATAGATTACTATCTTTATCTTTTTTTAATTGAACTATATCTTTTTTAGATGAAGTTAAAGTTGTTTCAAATCCCCAAGATAAATCTAATTCAAAATTATCTATTAAAACTTCAAAAGAACTCTCTTCAAACCAATCACTCTCAACACCAAAAATATTTTCTAAATTATTAGTATATTCTAAAGATAAATTATTTAAAATTTGTTTTATATTGCGTCGATACTCTAATATATCTATAGAGAAAAAGCCATTTTCTTCTAATTCTTCTATAATAGAATTACTAATATTAAAATCTACAATATCTCTCCACATATACAAAAACCCATAAATAGAATAAGTAACATAAGTTTTTCCAGTATTATTTTGTCCACATATTATAGTTAAATTATTTAATGATATTTCACTATCTTCTATCAGTCCTATATTCTTTAATCTAAATCGCAATATCGTAATCTCCTCTTATCAAAAATATAATAATTTAATCTTATTCTATCAAAAAAATCTATTTCATATCCTAAAAAGTATATATAATACTGTAAAAATATGACAATTTGACATATTTATATGACTTATATCATAAACATACTACAATACTAAAATAAATTCAATTTAATATAAGGATATGACAATGGCAATGGATGCAAACAAACAAAAAGCTCTTGATATGGCGATAAAACAGATAGACAAAACTTTTGGTAAGGGAACTCTTATGAGACTAGGAGATAAAGAGTTTGAACCTATTGAATCTATCTCTACAGGGTCATTGGGATTAGATATGGCTCTAGGAATTGGTGGTATCCCTCAAGGTCGTGTCATAGAGGTATATGGACCAGAGTCATCAGGTAAAACGACTCTTGCTCTTCAGACTATCGCATCTGCTCAAAAAAAGGATATGGTATGTGCTTTTATTGATGCCGAACACGCTCTTGATGTAGTATATGCTAAAAATCTAGGAGTAGATACTGATAATCTGCTTGTATCTCAACCAGATCTTGGAGAACAAGCCCTTGATGTACTAGAGACTCTTACACGGTCTGGTGCTGTGGATTTGATAGTCGTAGATAGTGTCGCTGCTCTTACACCAAAGAGTGAGATAGAGGGAGATATGGGAGATACTCATGTAGGTCTTCAAGCTAGACTAATGTCACAAGCCCTAAGAAAGCTCACAGCGATACTACACAAGACCAATACAACAGTAATCTTTATCAATCAAATCCGTATGAAAATAGGAACTATGGGATATGGAAGTCTTGAGACTACAACAGGTGGAAATGCGTTGAAATTTTACTGTTCTGTGCGTATAGATGTGCGAAGAATAGCCACTCTCAAACAAGGAGAGTCAAGTATAGGTAACCGTGTTAAAGCCAAAGTAGTCAAAAATAAAGTAGCACCACCATTTAGACAAGCAGAGTTTGATATTATGTTTGGTGAGGGTATCTCATTTGTAGGTGAACTAATAGATTATGGTGTCAAAATGGACATAGTAGATAAATCAGGTGCATGGTTTAGCTATGGAAGCCATAAGCTAGGTCAAGGAAAAGAGAATGCCAAAATCACAATCAAAGAGAACCCAGAGATGATGGCAGAGATAGAAGCCAAAATCAAAGAGGCTCTAGGATATGGTGAAAAGCTCACAGTAGATGAGAGTGAGATGAATGAGAATTAGCTAGTATCGTGACGATGGAAACCATCGTCACAATAGAAAAGCTTCAACTCTACTAAAACTGATTACCCTCTCCTTTACATTTACCATGACCTCTTCCCATACCTCTTCCTTGTCCACGGCTACCGAAATTGTCATATATCCAACCAGCTATAATTTGAAGCTCTTCTTTTGTTATGTTTCCTTTTTGTGATGGCATAAGTCCAAATGATTTGATTTTTTCTGTTTCACATACTGCTTTGGCTTTTTGTGGGTTTAGTGTATAACCTACTATAAATGCCACTGCTTCATCTTTGTTCTTGTAGTTCATCTTGACATGTCTCATCACACCCATTATTGGTGGTGCTACTAAAGTGGATATATCACTAGGTCTTGTCTTTGTGTGACAACTAGCACATTTGGCATCGAATAGTTTCTCTCCATCTGCATATATGCTTGTGGTCAATAATAGTCCTAGTGTCAATAGTGTAGCTTGTAATTTCATATAAAATCCTTTGAATTTGAATATTTTATTATATAATACTAATATAAATGAATTATTAAGTGTATAATAGAAGACAAATAAAAAGGAATATATATGAAAAAACTGAAAAAAGTACTAATACCTATTTTGCTCTCGGGACTTCTCTTGTCATCTCTAGATGCAATGCCTCCAAAGATAATAAAACAAGCTTTGCAAATGACATCCAAAGGTTGGGTTAGTTTTCGTGATTTTGAGGGTAATCAACTAATATATTTCACCAATTTAGAATCTTATACTTGTGGGATATTGCAAGTGCATTATAGTATAGATTCGGAGGATTTGGATGAGGTTTGGACTTTGCAAAAGTGTGATTACAAAAATCCTCTAGCAGTGACAAAAGAAAAACCATATCTAACTATGCCAAAAGATAGTGTAAAGTCTATAACTCTACAGATTACCTTTGCAGATGGTACAGATAGTGAGATAGTGACTATAAAGCCTTAGAGAGTTATACAAATCTCTCTACCATCTCTCTAAGCTCTTGTTTGTCTATGACTACAGACTTGTCTCCATTTTGTGAGGCATATAGTCTGCGTACCATATCTTCTACTTCAGGATTGGTACTTATATGAGGGTATAGTATCTTGAGTGATTGTGAATTATTATAGCTCTTTTTAAATGCTATCTTTGGTATCCATCTTATGATTATAGTAGATAATATTCCTAGTCCAAATGCTACTATTAGCATCCACCACTCTACACCTTTTACTTGTACTTTGACTATCTTCTCTACTATTACCTCTTTTATCTTGACTTGTTGTTTCTCTTTTGATTGTATTACACCTTGGTT
>DAOVZV010000334.1 GCA_030634925.1 Sulfurovum sp. | reverse complement strand
TTTGGATTTCATCTAGTAGGAAAAGCTATTCTTAGATTACTTGACCCTATTGAATTAGTCTCATTTTTACGCAAAAATAGAGAGATACTATATAACGAGGGAATAAGTCTATTATCTCTAATGGCAGATGAGTTGAAGAGTGATTTTATGTGGACAGAAGAGTTTACTAAATTTATATTTATAGAAACATTTAGAGGATATTATGCAGATAATAGACTAAAATCCATATTGTGGAGAGTATCTCCATATCTACATAGTGACTTTTTGAATATATATGAAAAATTATCTAATCATCAAAAATACTATGCAAGTGAAAACCTACAAGAGACTATCAGAGATATAGGTCTGTTTAAAAAAGCTTTTGATAAGAGTGGTATAGATACTTAATCGTCTTTCTTCTCTGCTCTATGGCTACTTCCATATATCTTTTTTAAGTCTTCTTTTGCAAATGGCATATAGCTATGTCTTGTGACTACTACTTTGGTCTTGTAGTTTGCCCATTTAAATAGTGTAGGTATATCTTTGTTGTCTATATGGATACATCCGTGAGACATCCAATCTACACTACCTTTGTGTAAAGCGTGTCCATTTTGAGTAAATTTCAGCATATAGTCCATATTGTTGATACCACTCTCATCTGGGTATGCTGTGGACATATGATAACGCTTTTTATGGATAATAGGAAATACCCCTGATGGGCTTCTATATGCATCTGCACCAGATGTCACAGGACCACTCCACCATACTGTACCATCACTATCTACAGCATAAAATCTACCGTCGCTACCGTGTTCTCGTACAGATACTAGTATGAAGTTTTTACCAGTTAAATCTATGGTTTTTTCATTTTCACTTTTTAGATGTATGACTTTAAATACAGTTTTGCTCAATGGAATAAGCTCATGCTTTAGCTCTTTTGTAACATTTGTGTCTTTGATATCACCTTGTGCATAGAGTATATTCATAAAGATAACTATTGACATTATATATGGTTTGATTGACATTTAGAGTTTCCCCAGTTTTGATTTTGCTATTTTTGCTGATTTGCTATCGGGATAATATTCTAATATATTTTTATAAAATCCTTTGGCTTTTTCTACCTTTCCACTCTTTTCAAAAGATATACCTGTATGTAGGAGTAGAGTATCTATATATGATGTTTTGTTATCTATTCCTGCACTCTTTTTGAAAAAGAATATAGCATTTTCATAGTCGGCACTATAATATGCTATTTCACCTAGATAATAATTAGATGAAGCTACTTTGTAGCCTTTGCTATCTGTGATTATAAATCTATCTTGAGCTTGACTATAATCTTTTTGCATAAATTTTGTCACACCCTCATTAAATATTAGGGAGTTACTCTTTTTTATTGGTTGAACTATTTTTTTGACTATATTTTGAGGCTTGGGAGCTTCAACTATATATGTACTCTTTGGAATATCATCTACCATAGTATCTTCAACAACAGTCACCACCTCACCACTATTAATATCAATATTACCTTGCTTCAACTCATTTACAGATGTAGTCAATCCCTCTATGATAGTGGTAAGTCCATCTATTCTCTGCTTTTGTTCTTCTACCTCTTGCTGTAGTGTAGAGATTGTGATAGGTTGTGTATTATGTATAATTGGTGTATCACTTATAGGTATATTGATGATTGCTGTATCATTCTTTTGCGTAATGATAGTATCATCTCCATCAACACTAATATCTCTATTAAAATCATCAAATCCATATACAGAAGGTTCTGTATATCCTTCTGCATAAGATATTGATACCACAATA
>DAOVZV010000272.1 GCA_030634925.1 Sulfurovum sp. | reverse complement strand
TTTAATCTAATAGGGTCTAATTCCCCGACCCTTGGGTCGTCCAATAAAAAAGTTTATCCAAGGTTCCGTCCTGATGATAAACTAAAATCAATGTCATACTCCGACCCTTGGGTCGGGGTCATTGATTAGGGTCTAATTCTCCGATCCTTAGGTCGGAGTCATTGAGTATAAAGACAAAATGGAAGTAGTTAAATAGTATAATATGTATATATAAAATATAGGAGCTTTTGATGCAAAAGTATATGATGTTGTTAATAATATTTATGGAAGTGGTGTTTGCTGAACCTATAATGTCTCAATCAGATATTGTAGGTGATTTGCAAAAAGGAGAGCTATTTACTAAGTATCCTATAGTCATAGTAAATAGTACTCCTATTAGAAGTAATCCTATATATGGTGGTAGTCATACCAAAATCGGAATAGTAAATATAGAAGATAAACATATAGGTACTTTAGAATTATCTAAAGCACCTAATAGATTTAAAATAAAAATAAAAAATGCTTTTCACTTACCAAATATTTTGACTATCCAAAGAGGTGATACAACTATTAAATCAATCAAATCAAGAATATCAAGAAGTGTAAGTTTCAAGATGAATAAATCAGACTTATTAGTTGGAGATAGGTTGATAATAAGGTCAAATGACTCTAAAATAGTTGTAGATATGAATATTTCTAAATAGGAGATGTTTTATATTAGAAATATCTTTAGGCTATTTATATTTAGTATATTTCTTTTTTCTATAGTATATGCAGAAATATCACCCAAACAAACGCTACTGATAAAACAACTAGAACTAAAAGGTACAAACTACTATTATAGTCATAATTATACTTTGGCTATAGATGTATATCAGCAGATATTAGATATAGAAAATAGTGCTTGGGGATTTTCTCATATAAATACGGCAAATAGTTATAAAAATATAGGTTTATTCTATTATCTCTTGGAGGATTATCCAGAGGCTTTGGATTATTACAAAAAAGAAATCTCTATCAAAGAGAGACTACTCGCACAAAATACTCTCCATATAGAACATAGTTATAGTGATATAGCTATGCTTTATAAAGATTTGGGTAGATACAAACTTGCACTAGAGTATAATCAAAAAGCATTAGATATAAAATCCCAAAGTAAAAATGATAAATCAACAAGCCTAAACAACATAGCAGAGATTTATAGACTACTAGGTGATATTGACAAGGCGTATGATTACTACAGTCGTGCTATCAAAATCAAAAAAGATATATATGGTGAGTCTCATCCACAGATGGCTACTATATATAGTAATTTAGGGGGTCTATATCATCTAGTCGGAGACTATGCAAATGCTTTGTCATATCATAAATCATCTCTGCATATACGCCAAAAGAGTGGAGATAGATTGGGTGAGAGTTATAATAATATAGGTAAAATATATCAAAGTATGCAAGAGTATTCAAAGGCTTTGGAGTATTATGGATTATCTCTAAAAGAGAGATTATCTACTATGTACAAATCAGAAGCCTATAGAAATATAGCAGATACTTATACTCATCTACAGCAGTATGACAAAGCACTTATCAATGCCAATATATCACTAAAACTCATCAGTAAAATCAGAGCCAAAGATAGTATCGCATCGGCTGATAGGTATGAGACATTTGCCAAGATATATTATGCCAAACTAGATTATATAGAGGCGTTGAGGTATGATAATATGGCTTTGCGTATTCGAGAATTACTTTTGAGTGATGATAATATAGATATAGGCAAGAGTTATTATAATATAGGTAAAAGTCTCAAAGAGTTGAAGAGATATGAGGAGTCTATGGAGGCTTATCAGAGTGCTTTTGATATATTTACAAAGAGTGTAAAAGAGAACTATCCTATATTGGATGAAAATCAGAAAAAGAGCTATAATAGACACTATAACTCCAATGCAATCATCAGTAATCTACTAGAACTATCATATATATATAGCCAACAAAATCCACAAAAAGAAGATAATGTAGTCAAAAATAGCTTCAATAGATGGCTAAATTACAAAGGTACAATATCCAATATAGAGAGTAGAATAGCTATATTTTATAGCAAGATTAAAGACTTGAAAAAGAGTATAGATGATAAAAAACGGCTCAAAATAGAACTATCTACACTACATCAAACATATCCAAATAGTATCAACAAAATCAAAAGAGATGCTTTGGAAAAAAGAATTATAGAGATTAAAATCAAGATAAGCACATTACAAATAAGGCTAAACAAAACAGACCAGATATTTGATGAGCTTCTACGACTCAAAAATCTAAACTATAGAAATATATCATCAGGATTAAAAAGAGGTCAGTTGTATATAGATTTTGTCAGAGGTGATGACTCATATTTCATATTTACCATAGATAGTGAGCGAAATATAACACTAGATATGGTCTCAATCAAAGATACCAAAAGC
>DAOVZV010000223.1 GCA_030634925.1 Sulfurovum sp. | reverse complement strand
GGTGTTGTTAGAGTAGCTAATTCTTTATGGAGATAATAGCGTAGGGTGGATTTATCCACCAATAATTATAATAAATGGTAGATAAATCTACCCTACAAATTCTAATTTTTATATGTTTTATTTATTTTATAATCCTAAGATAACTATCTAAAACCTCTTATCTCTAATACTCATCTGTTTGCTATCTTCATCTAGATATATATCAAATAAATCTATTTCATCTATTAGGCTACTTAGTTTTTTGTATCCAAAATTGATGGGTGAGAATGATGTTGAGTTGTTGATGTATTGTCCTATACTTGCTAGGTTTGCCCATCCTCCTTCGTCCATTGTCTGCTCTAGGGCTGTTCTTAGTAGATTGACTAGCCATGTATCTTTTCTCATCTCTTTGCCTGATTTTTTGAGAGTTATAGCCTCTTTTGGAATCTCTTCTGCTGGTTCTTCTGTGTGGATATGGGTATGTTTTCTATCTGCTTTTGTGAGCTGTTCTGTAAATATAAATTGAGAACATGCTACTATAAATGGTCTTGGAGTCTTTTTCTCTCCAAAGCCATATACTTTGATACCTTCTGCTTGTACTCTCATCACTACAGGAGTGAAATCACTATCGCTTGTAGCAAATGCAAACGCATCAATATCTTTGGTATGAAGCAAATCTATAGCGTCTATTGTCATCAGTATATCTGTGGCATTTTTGTTTTTGGAGTAGTCAAATTGTTGTATTGGTTTGATAGCAAACTCTAGCAGTTTATCTTCCCAGTTTTTGAGGTTCTCTTTTGTCCAATTGCCATAGGCTTGACGGATATTGACTATGCCATATTTACTTAGTTCATTGATGATACCCTCTATCGAACGATGAGAGATATTATCACAATCTATAAATAACGCTATTAAATCTTCTTTGTGTTTGTGTGACATTATTATACCTCTGTTGGGATATAATAACTTATGCTACTTCTACCAAATTTCTTGCGTTTAGATAGTGTGAGTTGTCCTACTTGTGATGGCATATCCAAGTTTGTCATGTGTTCTACTACCACCATCTCACACACAGAAGCCTCTATACTCTCTATGAGGGATATGGTCTTTGTGTATATATCATCCATTCCATCTCTCGTGGCAAATGGTGGGTCAAAATAGAAATATGTCTTTTGTGGACTCTTTTTGACCATAGCGTATATGAGTTCAAATTTCTCGAAGCTATCACCATAAAATAGATGAGAGTTTGAGCTATCTATTGCTTTTGCATTTCTCTCTAGATATCCAAATGCTCGTTTGTTGTACTCTATAAAGTACGCATCTTTTGCTCCTCTGCTTAGGGCTTCCAATCCTATCGAACCAGACCCTGCAAATACCTCAACAAAGTTTTTGTCTATTATATCAAACTGTAGAGTATTGAAAAGTGACTCTTTGAGTATCCCTTTGGAGCTTCTGGTGGTAAATATATCAGGTATCTCTATCTTTTTGCCTTTGTGGATACCTGCACTTATCTTGGTTGTAAATATCTTTATTCTATCTGCTTTTTTCATCTTTTTCCTATTAGAATTTTATTATGTGTTTTAGCGTATTGATTAGCTTACTCTTCTCTCGTATATCGCTTCTCTCTTTCCCTGGTTCTGTGGTGGTGATGATGGTTCTTCCTGTTACAAGTTTGCTTCTATCATTTTTGCGTATGCCCCAATATGTGTGCATAATCACGGGTTCACCTTTGTATTGACCTAGATACAATACTATATGCCCAGGGACATGGAGAAGTGATGCAAATGGTTCTGCGTCTTTGATGATTTTCTTTTTCTTGTCCTCTTTGGCTAGACCTTTGATATATGTACTCTTGCCATCTTTTGCTTGTTTGCCAGAGTTTCTACGCAGAAATATACCAAACACTCCCAAGAAATCCCTAGTAGTAGCAGAGCAATCTCTACACTCATATCCACCACCCCAACCATAAGGCTCACCATAGAACTCTTTTGCTAGTTTACCTACATTTTTACTATTAAATCGTAAAGGCTTTTGGGCTATGATACCATTTTGGATTACTTTTAATTTCTCTATTTTCGCATATCCTATAGTATCTTTTGTAGCTACTAGGTAGTGCTTTTTATCTCTTGAAATTGGAAATATTGTACCTAGCTTGACTATAGATACACTTTTACCTTTGTTGTATAGTCTGAGATTGTCTTTGATGACTACTGCGTATTTACCATTTTTAAATAGTTTCTGAAACTTCTCTCCTACTATTGCTAAATCACTACTCTTGACCCAACCAAAAGAGTATGAAGCCCTAACAAATGCCCACTTTTTATCCAATGAATAGTGAGATATAAATAGTGGTACATTTAGATGCAATGCAGAGTTTTGATTATAATCAAAAGGAAAGCCCTCTCCTGTTCGTTTGGGGTCTCTATAAAATGATTTTGTAGTAGGTAGTGCTTTTACATTGGTTCTCTTGATAGTTATCGCGTTGTATCTTTTGGTATTGATATTTTGATAATTAGCATTTTTAATCCACTTATTGTATGTACTAGATGGTATTTTTTTGCCTTTTGATTTGTATATAGGTTTTCTCTGTACAAATCTAACTTCCCATCCAAAATCTTTGGTTGGAATATCCAATTTACTTAGAGTCCACGGCTTGAAATACTTCTTGTTATATTTTTTATCTAGTTTATTCTGTTTTGCTTTACTAAATGGTTTGATTTGATTGGCATAAAAGGCAGGATTTTGAGGTATGTTTTTCATATCAGCGACTACGCTTTTGGGCATACGGTCTATCTTGCTCTTGGCTCTTTGGCTCATCTCCAATATATACTCTGCTTGTAAGTTTGAGAGTAGTAATACCAATATAATAGTTAATTTATAATACATAATTTGCTCTTTTTTATTTATTTATATAATCAATTCTCTATGTTCTACCATAGCACAATGATTTTGGACAACAGATATTCCTGCGTCTATCGCTTTTTGTGATGCTTGGTTGTTT
>DAOVZV010000267.1 GCA_030634925.1 Sulfurovum sp. | reverse complement strand
CTCTGAAAAATGCCATGGCATCTGTGGATAGTTTGGGGTGTTTGAGGAGTGGGTGGGCGTATAGAGTTGGCTCTAGTCCCATCGTCCTAAATCTGTCACTTGTGCCTATCTCTAAATCATCATCAAATAGTCCTAATTGGGTATTTTTGTTTGGGTTTAGTTTGGGTAAATCTAGTATCTGTGGATATAATAATCCTTGGATAAAGTTGCCTTTGCCAAAGTGCATAAAGCATTGGAAGAACTCTTTGGATAGAGCTGAACCTACTCCTCTAGCGTACTCAAATATATGGATAAATGCCATCATATCTTTGGGATTGACCAGTAGTGATAGTATATCAAGTAAAAATTTTATCTCTTTTGCATCAAAGAAGCTTGTGCCTCCTTTTCTTTTGCATGGTATATCATACTCACGCAGACTGGCTTCTATACCATCTGCTGATGAGTTGTTTCTAAAAATTACTGCGATTTTGTCATTGGGTACATGAGTCTTTTTGATATTTTGGGCTATGGCTTGGTACTGTTCAAATAGGTCTTTGTAGATGAGTAGTTTGGGTGGGTAGTTTGTGACTACTCGCCCTACTTCTAATTTCTTGGGGTATATTCTCTCATTTTTTTCTATTACTCTATTGGCTAGGGATAGTATGGTAGCTGTGGAGCGATAATTGGTCTTTAGTGTAAATACTGTGGCATCTGGGTATCTTGTGGAGTAAGTGGCTATGTTTTCTATATTTGCACCATTAAAGGCGTATATACTTTGGTCATAATCACCTACACAAAACAGAGATTTGGGTCGGAGTGTATCTATAAGTGCATTTTGGAGTGTATTGGTATCTTGATACTCATCTACTAGTACCTCTTGTAGTTCTATTCGGTGGTTTTCTAGGTGGCTTTTCATTCGTAGTAATAAATCATTGAAAGAGGCGAAGCCATACTCTATCTTCTCTCTCTCAAACTCATCTGCTATGTCTTGATATACATCCATTACAAACTCGTGTTCTGGGTATTTTTCTAAAAACCAAACATGAAAACTATCTAATGATGAGTTTTGGTATAGTGAGTACATATCGTACAAAAAGCTTGAAGAGAATGGAGCGATAGATAGGTTCATCCTAGAGAAGTTTCGTTTTTCGTATATGCTTCTAAATAGTGTTTTGAGTTCGGAGGGTTGTTTTAGTGATAGGTTTGGATATATCTCTTTGAGCCATCTGTAGCTTACGGCGTGGAAAGTACCTGATTGTATCTGTGAGACTATCTTTTTGGAGAAGTGCTTTTGTAGTCGTGCTATCATCACTCCTGATGCTTTGTTGGTAAATGTTAGGAGTAATATAGTAGAGGGTTCTACTCCAGTATGGAGCAGATGAGCTATGCGTCCTACTATTGTGGAGGTCTTGCCTGTCCCTGCACTTGCTATGATTAGATTGTGTCCTAATGGAGCAGTCGCAGCGTTTAACTGGTCACTATTTAGAGTCGTTAGAGGCAATTTATATCTTCTATGGTCTCTATCTGTATTATCAAATCTTTGTAGTGTTTGAGATTTTGAAATGCTTTTTCATATCGCCATCGTAATACAAACTCTATAATCTCTTTTTTGAGTTCATAGTCTATTGTCTCTGCTTTGCCAAAATATCCTAATGATATATTTTTGGCTTTTTTCTTGCCGTACTTATCTGCCTCATAAGTTATAGCAATTACTTGTATATATTTCCCTTTTCGCACTTGACCAAAATCATCATTTTTGAGTCCGATACCTGATAAATTCATAGCTTTATAGTCAAATATTTTGTCAAAATCTGGAGATTTCTCAAATATATTTAGCTTGTTATAAAGTTCCAAAATTCGTTTGATATTCTCCTCTTGAATACTATCACTGGTCATCTCTATCTTTTGGGGGTATATAATATAGTTGTCTATTCCACTATTTTTAATCTTTGGAAGTGTGTCGGAGTCCCTATGTTTCTGCTCGACTTTGTCTTCCAAACGATTGGTAAGTGCCTTTAATCTATCTAAACTACTTGCCATCTCTTTCCCTTTTTAGAAATTACATATTATTAAATATGATACAGTAGATTGAGTTATATACTCTTTAAATAATACTTAATAATATCAATTTTCAAACTTTAATCTCGAAATACTCTACTTTTAGATAAAATTTCATAAATATATTTGAGGATTATAGATTATGGACTATTTAGAGATTGTTGGTGGGAAAAAGCTAAGTGGAACAGTGAAAATAAGTGGTGCAAAGAATGCTGCACTTCCTATTATAGCTGCTACGATACTTAGTGACAAAGATGTAAGATTGACAAATCTTCCAAATGTTGTAGATATTAGAACTCTTTTGAAGCTTGTGGGTATGCTAGGTGGCACGGTAAATCACGACAAAACTGTAGCAGACATCAATAATTCAACTATAAACGATACCAAAGCCGTATATGAGATAGTATCACAGATGAGAGCATCTATACTTGTATTAGGACCCCT
>DAOVZV010000107.1 GCA_030634925.1 Sulfurovum sp. | reverse complement strand
TACTTTGGCTGTATATCCACTTAGGAAATAGTACATAGCTTGTTCTTTGGTTAGTTTACTCACAGGTGGTAATACTCCAAAAGCATCTGCTGAAAGGAAGATGATATTTTTGGGGTGTCCTGCTTGTAAGTCCTCTTTGTGGTTAGCTATATGCTCGATAGGATAAGATACTCTTGTATTCTCAGTCTTTGAACCGTCTGTATAGTCTATTACGCCATTAACATCATGTACTACATTTTCTAATAGGGCATCTTTTCGGATAGCTCCATATATTTCTGGTTCTGATTTCTCATCGAGATTAATTACTTTGGCATAACATCCACCCTCGAAATTGAATACTCCATTTGCATCCCAACCATGCTCATCATCACCAATTAATGCTCTTTTTGGGTCAGTTGAAAGTGTAGTTTTGCCAGTTCCTGATAGTCCGAAGAATAGACAAACATCTTCATCTGTACCGACATTTGCAGAACAGTGCATAGATAGTTTACCCTCTAGTGGCAACCAGTAGTTCATCATTGAAAAAATTCCTTTTTTCATCTCTCCACCGTACCAAGTACCACCAATGATAGATATATTATCTTCTACATTGAATATGACAAATACATCTGAATGCATATCATGTTCTTTGTACTTTTCATTGACTGTTTTACAAGCATTATATACTGTAAAGTCAGGTTCAAATGTCTCTAGTTCTTCTTCTGTTGGTCTGATAAACATATTTTTGACAAAGTGTGCTTGCCATGCTACTTCTGATATGAAACGAACTGAGCGTTTGCTATCAGCACTAGCACCAGCAAATACATCTGTGATATATATGTTTTTGCCAGATAGTTGAGTGAGTGTAACATCCAATAGCTCTTTATAAATCTTTTTGTCTATCTTTGCATTGATATCACCCCAAGCTATATTTTCATTTGATGGTGATTGATTGACGAAGTATTTGTCTTTTGGACTACGCCCTGTGAATATACCAGTATCACACATAGCACTACCAGATGTAGAGATTTTACACTCTCCACTATTGACTTCATGTGCTTGTAGCTGGTCGTAACTTAGATTATAGTATATATCTCCTATATCTTTTAATCCTAATTCTTCAATTTTATTGGGCGTTTTACTACTCATAACTGTTCCATTTCTTTTATTTAAATATTGAGAGCAACACACCTGCTGCTACTGCTGAACCGATAACACCTGCCACATTTGGACCCATAGCGTGCATTAGCAATATATTTCCTGGTTTCTCTTCTGAGCCAACTTTACTTACCACCCTAGCTGACATAGGTACAGCAGAAACTCCTGCGGCACCTATCAACGGATTGATAGGCTCTTTACTAAGCTTATTCATAAGCTTCGCCATAAGTACACCAGATGCTGTACCAGCAGAGAACGCAAGAAGACCAATAACCATAATACCCATAGTCTCTGCTACCAAAAAGCTATCAGATGCTAGTTTTGAACCAACTCCTAATCCCAAGAAGATAGTAACAACATTGATAAGTGAATTTTGCATCTCATTTGATAATCTATCAACTACACCTGACTCTTTTGCAAAGTTACCAAAAGCAAACGCACCCATAAGAGGAGCAGCATCAGGCAAGATAAGTACAATCATCATAATTACAATCAAAGGGAAGATAAGTTTTTCAAGCTTATTTACTTTTCTTGTATTTTTCATCACGATTTGTCTCTCTGCTTTTGTAGTCAAAGCTCTCATTATCGGAGGTTGGATTACAGGTACAAGAGCCATATACGAATACGCTGCTACGGCTATAGCACCTAGAAGTTCAGGAGCTAGAGCAGAAGCTATAAATATAGAAGTAGGGCCATCAGCTCCACCAATAATACTAATAGCAGCTGTCTGCTGTAGTGTGAAATCTACCATTCCTGTATATTGAGAAAGTGCCGCAGCTCCAACAAGTGAACCAAATATACCAAACTGTGCAGCTCCACCTAGAAGTGCTGTTTTTGGGTTAGATAGAAGTGGACCAAAATCGGTCATAGCTCCAACACCCATAAAGATTAGTAGAGGGAAAAACTCATTGGCTATACCCATATTGTAGATAATACCTAGCATTCCATGGTCACCTGTCATATTGGCTATAGGAATATTGGCAAGTAATCCACCAAATGCGATAGGTAATAGAAGAAGTGGCTCAAAGCCTTTAGCTACAGCTAGATAAAATAGGATAAAGATGATAACAAACATAATAAGTTTACCCCAACTTTGGGCAAAAATACTCATCTCCTCACCATGACCATTCTTTACTCCATCTTGTGGATTGAGCATAGCATTTAGTCCTGTTGTCTCGAAAAAACTCTCTAGTAACTGTGGTATTGTTTTTGACTCGTATTCACTCTCTTCTGCTACAGGAGCTACTGATGCGTCATTGGCAGGAGTAGCTTGTACAGAAGTTGAGAGTGCCATAAAAGCAAACAACACGGAGAGTAAAAGATGTTTAAACTTCATATCTACTCCATTGTGGCTAGAAGTTGAGCATCTGCTACTGCGTCATTGACATTGACATTGATTGAGCTGATTTTTCCACTCTTTGGAGCTGTAATATCAATCTCCATCTTCATAGCTTCTAGTATCATAATCACATCACCCTCTGCTACCATATCTCCTGGATTTTTGATGATTTTCCATACATTTCCTGGTGTTTGAGAGTTTATCTCTACGCTACCTGCTCCACCTATTGTTGGTGCAGATGCAGTTGGTGCAGTTGTAGTTGCTGGTGCTATTTGAATATCACCCTCACCCTCTGCTACTTGAACGCTATATTGTTTACCATCTACTACTACTGTATAATTTCCTGCCATCTCTTCATCTCCACTACAATTATTTTTACCTTTTCTTACCATCAAAGGACCTTCACCCTTTAGAAACGCTATACCTTTTTGGTCACAAGCTCCTGCTATGAAAATATTTTCATCAGTAGTCTCAAGACCCTCATCTTCCAATATTTTCGTCCAGTGAGCTATAGATTTTGTCTCATCTTTATCTGCCAAATCTAATGGATTTTCAGTCGTAGGCTCTAGGTTTAACTTCTCAGAAGCTAGTTTGATAATCTCATCATCAGCTTTTACAGGAGTCTCTCCAAAGTATCCTAGAACCATTCTACCATATCCTGGTGCTATCTGTTTCCATGGACCAAACATCACATTTGCATAAGCTTGTTGCCAATAAAACTGACTCACAGGTGTCACAGAAGTACCATAACCACCTCTCTCTACTACCTCTTTCATAGCAGAAATAACTTCATCAAATTTACTCAAATCACCACTATCTCTCATCATCTGCGTATTAGCAGTCAATGCCCCACCAGGCATAGGTGAGAACGGAATTAGAGGAGATACTTGAGTAGCTTCAGGTGGTATCATATACTCATGAAGACACTCTTTTAGTCTCTCTTCATATTTGAGTACTTTTTCTAGTTTCAAATCACCTAGATTATAGTTAGTACCCTTTGTAGCGTGAAGCATAGTAAGAATATCTGGTTGGCTTGTACCACCACTCACTGGTGAAGCTGCCATATCTATACCATTTGCTCCAGCATCCAACGCAGCTAGATAAGAAGCTACAGATACACCTGCTGTCTCGTGAGTATGAAGTCTTAGATGTACACTCTCACCCAAAAGCTTTCTTGCCATCGCTATAGTCTGATATACTTTGTGAGGATTAGCAGTACCTGACGCATCTTTGAAACAGATACTATCATACGCTATTCCAGAGTCTAGTATATTTCTAAGTGTTTTCTCATAAAATGCAACATCATGTGCACCTTTACATCCTGGAGGCAAATCCATCATAGTCACAACAGCTTCGTGGTTCATACCGTGCTTTTTTATCATCTCTGATGAATATTTGAGGTTATTAACATCATTTAGTGCATCAAAGTTACGCACAGTAGTAGTACCATGCTTTGCAAACATCTTTGCAAATAGGTCTATCATCTCACGAGAACCAGTATCAAGCATCACTGTATTGATACCACGAGAGAGAACTTGTAGGTTTGCATCAGCACCCACTATCTCTCTAAATCCGTCCATCATCTCAAAAGCATCTTCTTGAAGATAAAAATAAAGCGACTGAAATCTAGCCCCTCCACCAAACTCAAAGTGAGTGATACCTGCATCTTTCGCTGCTTCTACTGCAGGGAAAAAATCATCCATAAGTACACGACCACCAAAAACAGATTGAAATCCATCTCTAAAAGTCGTGTCCATTACATCAATATATTTTTTAGCCATTTACTATACCTTAAATTTATTTTTTACGAAACTCTGTTACGGCTGCGATAATAGCCGCGACATGATGTGCTTCTTCATTAGCATTGTTTGAAGTAGCTGGTACTTCAGGAGCTTTCTCAGGGAAGTATTTGTCTATGATTTTGGCTTGAATTTTGATAACTTGTACCAAAATAACCAAAAATACACCTACAACACTCATTCCTAATACCATAAACTTCAAACTCTCAGATACTAGATTAATTTCCATATAACCAACCTTCTTATTTGTTTAATATCTCAAATTTTAAGACATTTTAGCTTGTTAGCAGTTAAAAAAGAAGAATTATCTTCTCTTTTTGCGTCTATTATTATTTCGTGTTGCTTTTTGTTCACCTTTGAAGCCCTCTATCATCTCATCTACACTATTTTGGTCAAAACCTATTTGACTACCAATATTGTGCTGTTCTTGTTCCAAAATGTTTGATATTAGCTTCTCTAGGAGTCTATCTTTGTCGATATTGGACATATAATCTAGCATATCAGTAGCATCATTGTGTATAGATATAGATTGTATCTTGTCTGCGATAAACTCTTTTGAGTTATCATCTAATCCCTCTGCCCCTTGGATAGTAGCTAGATGCATATCTGCACCCACCTCTTTTTGTATCCTCTGAAGCTCTTTGAACTCTCCTGTGGAGACCAAAGTAATAGCTTGTCCACTCTTTCCAGCTCGTCCCGTTCTACCTATACGATGTACATAACTCTGAGGGTCAAAAGGTATATGGTAGTTGAATACATGGGTCACATTCTTGACATCCAATCCTCTAGCAGCGACATCAGTAGCTACCATTATCTTGGTCTCGCCTCTCCTGTAGCCCTTGATAATAGTCTCTCTATCTCTCTGTTCTAGGTCACCATGAAGTCCACTAGCATTAAAGCCCAAAGCTTGAAGATGCTCTGTGAGTCTATCTACTTCTCTCTTCATACGACAAAATATAATACACTTATTTGTATCTTCTGTCTCTAATAACCTAACAATAGCGTCATCTCTTTGGTTTTCATTTATCATATAGTATCGTTGTTCTATGATATTATTGGTAGTCTCTTCATCTCCTACTGCTGATATAAACTCTGGTTTATAGAGTATATGATTTGCCAACTCTTTGATAGGTTCAGGCAT
>DAOVZV010000327.1 GCA_030634925.1 Sulfurovum sp. | reverse complement strand
TTTGGAAAAGTGATTAAAGCTACTTCTATTCGGGGCTTTTTAGTTAAGCTCAAACTTTTTATTCTTGCTTATAGTATTGATAGGTTTTTTAAGCTCTCTCACTCTACTCAATCTTTGGCTTTTAACTAGCAGTTTGAGTTCCAATATACCATTTTTATTGGTAGGAATATACTCTCTATACAAGATGTATATCACAAATTCTATAGTTATATTAGATGATGTTAGAATATCTTATTTACTATTTTTTATGGGTGTTACTTTGGTAGCTTTTGGTTCTAGCTACTATCATCTCAATCCAAATAATGAGACTCTTTTATGGGATAGATTGCCTATGACTATTGCTTTTATGGCTCTGTTTTCATTGGTGGTATCAGAGTTTATCTCTATAAAGATAGGCAAAAATATTCTATTTCCATTATTAGTATTTGGTATTATTTCTGTTTTGTATTGGTTTTGGAGTGAGCTTGGTGGTGCAGGGGATTTGAGATTATATGTATTGGTACAGTTTTTACCTATACTAATTATGCCTATTATATTTATATTTTTCAAGTCTAGTTTCTCTTTGGTGATAGGGTATTGGCTATTGATGCTTTTTTATCTTATAGCCAAAGTATTTGAATATTTTGACTTAGAGGTATATGAATTGTTGGGTGTTATCTCTGGTCATAGTCTCAAGCATATTATCTCAGCATTGGGATTATATATATTGATATACTCTTTTGAACGCAGAGATATAAAATAATTTCTAGTTTTAATGTTTATCTAAAAGGAATTGAAATACAATGTAATAATTATTTTCCTAAGGAGTGACTATCAATACTTTTGCCTCTGTTTTTAAAACAATTGAAGAAGATGAATTTTTACCTTTAAGTATGTTGTTTCTCCACTCTTTTTTGAGTGGTGTAGCTCTTATATTTTTTGAAACAACAGCGAACACTATGTTCTTGACAAACTTTGATACATCTTCACTTCCTTATGTCTATATCCTCACAGCTTTTGTATCAGTAATAGCAGGATATGGTTATACCATGCTCGAAGAACGGCTTGATATAAAAATGCTTCTGAAAATTACTATAGGTTTTGTACTTTTTATTATCATATCGTTTTTTATACTCATTCAGATTAATAATGACAAGAATATCTCTATGGCAATTATGGTATTCAAAGATCTTGTATGGATGTTTGTAGGTATAGAGTTTGGAATACTTACAGGAATTATCTTTAATATTCGTCAAGGTAAAAGGCTCTTTGGCATAATAATGTCAGGAGAGATATTAGCAGGGATTATAGGTGGATTATCTATTGGCTTTATTCTACAGTTTATAGATATAAAAAGCCTTTTGATTATCTCTATAATTGCGTTATTTATATCTACGATACTTCTATTGAGGATTATTTCCAAATTTCAAGACCGTTTTGACAAGGTTAGTACAGATGAAGATAGTGAGGGAAGTAGTATCTCCACTAGAAAAATCCTTTCAAATAATTATTATCTTATATTTTTTGCTATCTCCGTATTATCATTTCTTGTATTTTATTTCATAGATTATATCTTTTATCATAGCGTAGAACAACAATATAGTGATGAAAAAGAGTTAGCAAGTTTCTTTGGATTATTTTTTGCTTTGCTCAATATAATCAATCTCTTTTCATCTTTGTTTATATCAGGCAAGATGCTTAGTAGATTTGGTATTGTTTTTGGATTGATTATTATTCCTATTATTACATTAGCAGGTACAGCGTCACTTCTGAGTATTGCTTTTGCTTCACTAGGGTTTGCATTTTTTATTGTAGTAGGGTTCAAACTCCTAAATGAAGTTAGTGATATATCTATACTAAATCCTACATTTAAAGTCATTTATCAATCTA
>DAOVZV010000174.1 GCA_030634925.1 Sulfurovum sp. | reverse complement strand
TGTTCATCAGGGATACATCTATACTCATACTCACACTCATTTAGTAGATACTCTTTCATAGTGTCCATAATAGCCACTCCTGATATATCTTCATATATCCCTTGTGAGGCTCTATCGCTTGTAGTGATAACACCTATTTTGATTTTGTCCATTGTAGTCCTTAAATATTTGAGGATACTATAGCTTATAAATGCTTAGAGAAGTAAAATATAGATTTTATTTGTGTATAATGTCATTATCTATTTTATTTGGAGTTCAAATGGGTGACAAACTTGATGAGACCGTAGAACCAAAAGAGTATTTAAAAGTACTATTTGTAGAAGATAGCGAGATGGTACGAGAGAGTACTTGTGATATATTAAGCGAGTTTTTTGACCATATAGATATAGCTATCAATGGCAAAGAGGGACTCAAACAATACAAAGATTTTTATGATGATAATGGTAGTTTTTATGATATTGTAATTACTGATATAAATATGCCAAAGATGAATGGTATAGAGATGATTGAGCATATATTTGAGGTAAACTCAAAGGCAAATATCATTGTAATGTCTGCTCATGATGAGTCGAAATATTTGATGAAGTTAATCAATATGGGAATATCTAGTTTCATACTAAAGCCTATAGAGATAATGAGGTTTAATACAGTTATAGTAGATATGATAGAGGACATAGTAAATGAGAAAAAGCTAGAGAACTATCATCAGAGGATAGAAGAGATAAATCTAAATCTACAAAGCTCAAAAGAGATAGCTGAAAATGCATCCAAGCAGAAGAGTCAATTTCTAGCAAATATGTCTCACGAAATCCGTACACCACTCAATGCTATCATAGGATTTATATCTATTCTCAAAGAAAAAGAGAGTGATGAGCAGAAACTAAATTATCTAAATATCATAAAAACATCATCAAATACACTTTTGCAAATCATCAGTGATATACTAGATGTGAGCAAGATAGAAAGTGGTAAACTTGCTATCGAGCCTATAGATTTCAACCCTTATGATAGTCTAATATCAGTAGGTGAGCTATTTCAATCCAAGGCTATAGAAAAAGGTGTAATTCTAAAGATAAAATATAACAATACTCTACCTTCTAGGCTATATTGTGATGTACTTAGAGTAAAGCAGATATTATCAAATCTACTCTCTAATGCTATCAAGTTTACGCCTAAAGGCTCTGTGGTTAAGTGTATTATCTCATACAATAAGGGTAAGCTAAATATCAGAGTCAAGGATTATGGTATAGGTATTCCTATAGAAAAACAGAAATTTGTATTTGATGCCTTTGCTCAGATAAAGGGTACAACACAAGAGTATGGTGGAACTGGTCTAGGACTGGCTATTTGTAGAGAGTTGGCAAATATGCTAGGTGGAACTTTGAGTCTCCAGAGTGAAGAGGGAAAGGGTAGTATATTTACTCTATCATTGCCTGTACCGATATTTGTAGAAGAGTATAAAGCAGAGATAGAAGTAGAAGACTTAGAAGAAGTAGAAGATGCTACGGGACATATATTGATAGTAGAAGATTATGAAGCAAATCAGATGTTTCTAGGTATCATACTAGAAAATGCCAATATGACTTATGATACAGCAGACAATGGACTAGAAGCTATCGAGAAGTTCAAAGAAAATAGCTATGATATAATATTGATGGATGAGAATATGCCAAAGCTAGGAGGCATAGCCTCTGCCAAGGTAATTAGAGAGATAGAAGCAAAAGAGAATATGAAGCATACACCTATCATATCATTGACTGCAAACGCTCTCAAAGGAGATAGAGAACACTTTTTGGATGCTGGAATGGATGATTATCTTACCAAACCAGTTGAACCAATCAAGCTGTTGAGTGTGATACAGCACTTTTTGCATAAGCCAAAGGAGTTCTTATCAAATATTTAGCGTTTGTTATACTCCTACTTAGTTACTTTTTGTTTATTGAAGTACAAGTCTATTTTATAGAAAATACAAAGATATTTTTTGGTCTTATTATCGCAGTATTTCTTCTGATGCATCGTCAATATGTACTTAAAAGAGAAAACAAGAAGCTTCAAGATGCCTATAGTAAAATCAATAAACAGCAAATAGAGTTGGAGAAACAGAGAAATATTACACAAATAATATTTAATCATAGTCAAGATGCTATACTATTTTTTGAAGATAATAAATTTACTGATTGTAATGAGTCTGCTGTAAAGATGTTTAAATACTCTAGCAAAGAGGAGCTTTTGAGTCATTCATTTGTAGAGTTCTCACCCAAATATCAGCCAGATGGTCAGCTCTCATCTCAAAAAGCAGAAAAGATGATGGCAACGGCATTCAAAAATGGAGTCCAAAGATTTGAGTGGATAAACAAAAAAGCAACAGGAGAAGAGTTTTGGGTAGAGATTACACTTACTCCAATAGTATTAAACTCCAAAAATATAGTCCATGTGATATGGAAAGATATATCTACACAAAAGAAACTAGAAGAGGCAAATGAGCTACTCAATCAGTCACTAGAGACCAAAATATCAGAAGCAATAAGTAGTCTAAACAAAGCCCAAACACAAGCAAAAATAGGCTCTTGGGAATTGAATATAAAAAATAATAAAATATTGTGTAGTGATGAGATGTACAATATATTTGGTATGACCAAAAATTCAAAAGAGGCATCTCATCATCTATTTTTGAACTCCATACATCCAGATGACAAAGATAAAGTAAATCAAGCATTCCTAAATAGCCTAGAGACAAAAGAAGCATACAATATCATCCATAGGATAATCACTCCAAACGGAACAATCAAGTATGTGAGGAAGCATTGTGAGACGAACTTTGATAAAGATGGAAATGCTTTGTCTCTAACTGGTACGATACAAGATATTACATCAGAACAGACTACAAAAGAGGAGCTAGAAGAGAAAGAGGAGATGCTATTTAGGCAGTCTCGCCTAGCTCAGATGGGAGAGATGATAAGTATGATAGCCCATCAATGGAGACAACCACTCAATGCCATATCTATCACCACAGCCTCACTAAAACTAAAGATAGAAAATGATAACTATGATGAGTTTTTCTTTACTAGTAGGCTAGATAGAGTATCAAACTATGTACAACATCTCTCATCTACTATAGAAGATTTTCGTAACTTCTTTAAGCAAAACAAAGTCAAAGAGGAGTTTACCTTTGAAAAGGTAATAGAAAACACACTGCTTATCATAGGTATTGAATTGGAAAATAATTGTATATCAGTAGAGAGTGATATAAATAGAGATGAGGTGATATACTCATACTATAATGAGATACTACAAGTAACTCTAAATATCATCAAAAACTCACAAGATGCACTAATAGAAAATGAGATAGAAAAACCCAAGATTATGATAAGATGTAATTTGACTGATGATAAAATATCATTGGAAATAGAAGATAATGCAGGTGGGATAGAAGAAACAATTATAGAAAATATATTTGAACCATACTATACTACAAAAAATGAACACGAAGGTACAGGTTTGGGATTATATATGTCAAAGACCATCATAGAAGAGCATTGTTCTGGAGTATTGAGTGTCAAAAATTCAGATGTTGGTGCAGTATTTACTATCACACTAAATAGAAATAAATAAAGGATATATATGCAACAAATCATAACAGATAGCATAGAGATAGCGACAAAACAGTTCAAGTCATTTGGCTTCAAAGATGAGCAGATTTTACCATTGGTTAGTTCAGGCAAAAGAGACCTAACAAATGAGATGAATATACTAAAAGAAC
>DAOVZV010000314.1 GCA_030634925.1 Sulfurovum sp. | reverse complement strand
AACTCTTCTAGCCATTTGCTATCTTGACCATCTTCCATAAAGATAAACCGAGCCAACATTATAGCTACGAAATAATCTGAACGAGGCTGTATTTGGAGATGATAATCTGCCATTTGTGCTATATCTGTTTTGATAGGGTCTATGACAACTATCTTTTTACCTTTGATATAAGGCAATGTATGGGCATTGGTAACTGTAAGATTTCGCCCCCATACAACTATAGTATCTGCTTTGGCTATTTGAGATAGAGGAAGAGTCTTATTGACTCCTCTAGCCTCGATTATACCTGCTTCTCCTGCTCCATCGCATAGGCTACCTTTGGTGATAGTTCCATCTATCTGTGGTATAATCAGATTTGTAATTTCTTGCATCACTCCTACATTGCCAGAACCTCTCCAAAGTAGAGATTTATCAGATTTGAGAAGTTCTGCTACTCTACTCATAGCCTCTTTGATAGATACCTCAACACCATCTATCGATGGTTTGGTTATACGAGTAGTCTGCTCCATATCTCTATTGACAAATCGGCACAATCCATTATCTCCTGATATTGTGCCATCTTCACCTACAAATATCTCACATCCATCATAACAATCCAATCCACATGCTGTATTCATTATTTTATCTCTACTTTTACAAGCTTGGAAAACAGACCCTTTGGAGATGGAATATAAATCTCTGCTCGATACGAAGAGATAAACTTCTCATCAGTCATCCTCCATACTTTATCTACTTTGAGGTCACTCTTTTTGTCATCTATATATACACTTTTGTTCTCCACTCCATCTACTTCTTGGGTATCAAGAAACAGCACCAATTTGGCTCTACTCATATCAGAGACTTTTGCCAAAGGCGAACCCATAGCTACGAAATCACCACGACGGACTATGATTTGAGATAGATATTTATCTCTAAGTATAATAGATTTTTTCTCTATACTATCTTCTAGTTGAGCTCTTTTATATCGTAAATCCAATATCTGCTTCTCTAGGCTAATAATCTTCTCTTTGATATTGAGGTATTGAGTTTTGGCAGAAGTGAAGCTATTATAAGCATTATCTTTTTGGGTCTTTGACGCAGTTGATAGTCTATTTATCCTCTTGTAATAACTCTCTTGTCTAGTAGCCGTACTAGATAGAGATTTGCTAATATCCTTGTTTATCTCTAGCATCTGTTCTATCAGAGTTATACTATTATTAGATATATCCAAATTGACCTTATCAAGGCTATCATCGAGATATATCACTCTCTCATCAGATATCAGCATACCCTCTACTTCAAGATTGACATCCATCACCAACGCACTTACAGACGATTTGAGTATCACAGATTCATAAGGCTCAACTTTGGCATAATGCACCTTTGCAAATATAAGTATCGGAGACAATAATAGTATAAAAAATCTAATCATTTGATTACTCTCTTTTTTGGTTAATTGTATCTAAATAGACCTTTTAATCAAATAGATTGACTTTCTAATGTATAATAATATTATGAATAATATAGATTTTGAATGGGATGAAAAAAAATCTCAAATAAATACAAAAAAGCATGGTATTACTTTTGAAGAAGCTACAACAGTTTTTTATGATGAAGAAGCTATTGAATTTTATGATGATGAACACTCTGAATGGGAAGATAGATTTCTATTATTAGGCTTTAGTAAGAAATCAAACCTATTGCTAATATGTCATTGTCATAGAGAACCAAAAGGTAGAATTAGAATAATATCAGCTAGAAAAGCAACCAAAAAAGAGAGACAACATTATGAAGGGATATAAAATGAAAGAAGAATATGATTTATCACAAATGAAATCGCGTCCAAATCCTTATGCCAAAAGACTCAATAGGCAAATAACTATAGATACAGAAGTTAGTGTTATTGAGTATTTTACAAAAATGGCAAAAAATAGTGGTATATCCTACCAAAAGCTTATAAATTTATATCTAAAAGATTGTGTAACTTCAAATAGAGAACTTAAGATATAGACCTTT
>DAOVZV010000268.1 GCA_030634925.1 Sulfurovum sp. | reverse complement strand
TTCTGAAAACTCTTCTTGGCTATCAGCTACTTCTCTGATACGGTGCTGTAATTCATTGGCATAATCAAATACATTTTTGGCATTTTTAAGTGCCTCTTCTGCTCTAGCATAGACTTGTTCAAATTGACTATCTCCAGAAGTAGGGTCTATATCAAAAGGTACAACATCAGGTAGCAATCCCAAAGGATTTTGTCCTGCATTGATTTGAGCTAGTTGTATTAATATATCATTACCATTAATAGCAATCTCTTGAAGTTCTGCTACTGTCGTTCTGTCTATCTTTTGAATACCTGTATGATTGGTATCCTCAGCAGGTAAAATAGCATTGGCTACTACCCAATCAAAATATGCTCCTATATGGCTTCGCTTGACCCAACCATCAACACCCCATGCACGATATTTCTCTATATCTTTGTATCCTTGCCATTGTCCATCAGGGTCTTCTTCATAATATTGCTTGTAGGTAAGGGCTAAGGTCTCTGACCCTACTTTGGCTTTGGCTGCAGCAGCTTCAGCAAATCGTCGCTCATCTAAATAATCAACATCCAGAGTAATAGCATCTATCTCATATTTTTCAGAACGACTTACCCAATTGAACTGAGGGTGAGCCAAAAGCTTATAATAGGTTTGTAAAGCTGTAAGATAATGACCCCATGCATCTCCATGTCCTTGTGGATACATAATTTTAGCATCTTCATAGTCTATAAAACCATCATCATTTTTATCTTTGATATTGTAAGAGAGCGCATACGCTGCCTCACCATCATTATTGGTAAAGTTCCATAAAAAACGGTTATGTACAGGTGCTGCTCCTGTATCTCCCTCTTGGCTTCCCTCTCGACCTCTTAATAGAACCAACTCTTCTTCTGCTAAGGTAGGGACTTGATTCATAAATGTAAAAATAGTCGGTGCTAGATTACCATAAGTACCATCAGAACTTTTAAATCCAATCGTTGGGTCTAGTGCATCTGAGTAGGCTTCATTTCCCAAAAGCATATAAAATTGGCTAATGCGTGAGGCTGCATTTTGTAAAGCTTGAACTACTCCATCAGAAGTGGAAGGTTGTGCTGCATCTATGCTTAAGTCTTTGGCACGGTTGAGTACCGTTTGATAGAGTTCAGAGAGTCCAACGCTTTCTATCACATCTTTGTCATCATTGAGAGCCACATCACCCACATAGGCAGAACCAATCTGCTCTATCATACTTACATAAGTAGCAGGAACTCCATCAGTAGAGAAGTCATTAATTCTGGCATCAAAGACATTGACATTGTCCGTCACTCGTTTGACCCAACCTTTGACAAGCTGAGATTTATATACAGGACTAGGCTCATTACAAGGATTGTTTCCTCCCGAACCAGCCCAACCAGACCATGAAGTATTCAAGTCTTCATCATTATCTTTATGTCTATATCGTACATAAAAACTATTATCTACTAAAACATCTTTTCCTGCAGTTTTACCAAAGACAAGCTCATATCGTCCTTGTCCTTCTTCATATCCACTAGGCAAAATACGGTCATCTATAAATGATTTCCAATCTGTACCATTACTACCTGTTGGGATAATCTCATTAGGACAAGAAGGGTCTGCATAGAGGTATGGTGGTATTTCTACACCATCAGTCTCACGATAGACCCACTCAAAAACTAAATCTTTTACATTTGCACCAAAATCACCCGTATGACGCAAGGTGATTTTTTCATCAAATACATTATCCGAAAGCACTGTTTTAATCTGTCCTCTAAATGGTCTATTATTGACTTTGATAATATGCAAGAGTACAGGACTGCCTTTGATAGCAGGGTCGTTATTTTCTGCGATAACAATATGTGAGCCATTGAAATCTGAACTAGGCTTTGCTAAGTTTGGATTGGTAAAGAGTGCTAGACCTGTACCTAATTGACTCGCAGGAATATAACCTTTAGATGTTTTGATACGAACCAAACTACCACCTTGTTGCAAGGCTAAAAGTGTATCTACATCTTCAACTTGGATACCTTTTGGTAGATTATTGGAATCTACAAGTTCCAAATCATCTACAACTAAGCCTATAGGAAGCTTTGCATTAGGAAGCTTATCCTTCATCTCAGCAGAAAGCTCTGTTGAACCTATATTAGAGACAACCAAAAGCTTATTATTATTATCACGCAAGAAACGGGACATTCCTACAGTGTAATTTGACAAAAATATTTTAGGATCTGACAAATTTGTAATCTCTTCTAATTCATTATCATTTAAATTAGGATTAATAGATAAAGCATAGAGTTGTATAAACGCTCTCTTAAGTGCATCGTTGGCATTTGTTAAAGCTAAGAGCGTATTAATATCATCTATAGTCAATATATTCGGTTGAAGAATATAGTTATATCCTCCTGGAGAGGCTGTAAGTGTAGTATCTCCTGCAAACTTATCATTAAGTATCCCTCTAAGTACCAATTTATTAGACATTTGGTCAAAATAGATGCGTTGTTTGAGTC
>DAOVZV010000148.1 GCA_030634925.1 Sulfurovum sp. | reverse complement strand
TAATTTCAAATCTATCCCTACCTATAAAACCTTTAGAATAATTTGTATATCTAATATCATAAGGTCTATAAGATATTTTTTGAGGGTTATATTTATCAAAAGATTTAATAGCTTTTAGTAGTTGCCAATCTTTAGACTCTTTTTGTAGGTTATATTCTTCTCTTAATTCAATTTCATTTTTAGTTATAAATTCATCTTTTATCATATCCAAATTCTTTTTGGTATATTGAATAGCTATACTATCTTTTTGTGTAAGTAATCCAGCATTATAGATATTAAAAATATCAGTAATACCCATAAACTCGTTATACTCTTCTATATTTTCATTATTTTTATAAACAAAAAACCAATTAGGTTCTATAACTTCCAACTCTTTCCATTTGATAGACTCCAAATGATTTTGCTCCAAAAAGTTTAGCTTCTCTTCTCTGCTTATTAGATTGTTTTCCAATGTTGAATAGTAGTATAGCTTTTTCTCTTTGAGTGGCTTTTTGTGCTTGACAAATATGGATATATTTACTCCTACCATAATATCAAATACATTTTTATCACCCTCTTTTTTGATAGAGTTGCCGTGTAGATTGATGATATATATCTCATCGAAACTATTTAATAGACTCTCTCTCATTTTGCGATGAACTAATCCGTCCAAAAAGCTATTGTTGGTGATAACTCCTACTACTCCAAACCCTGCTTTGTCTATTTTGAACTGTGCAAACCGAAGAAACTTGATATAGTCATCGTTTAGAGGTTTTATATTTCTCTCATTTAGTCCTATCTTGTAATCTTCCAAAAGCAAAGCTATCTTTTCATTTTTATCTTTTGAATTACTATTATACGGTGGATTACCGACGACTATCAAAACATCATCACGATTTTTTATCTCTTGTGCTTTTAGCGTCTCCTCTTCGAGAAATGGCAAGAAATTACTGATACTGTGTTGAGATAAATCAAGCGTATTGGTTAGATATACACCTACTCGCTCATCTTCGCTTAGTTCTATATTTTTGGCTTTTAGTTTTCGTATCAGATTGGTGTGTGCTACTATATATGGAGTAAAAAGCAGTTCAAAACCAAAAATATCATTGACTATTTTGTCTTTTATGCGTTCGTGATATAGCTCATCATCAGCGTTGAGTAACAATTCATCAAATATATTGGCTAGAAAAGTACCTGTACCTGTGGCAAAATCAAGTATTTTTATATCTTTGTCCAAAAATCTATCTTTTAACTCAAATTTGCTCTCCAATATGTCACTTACGGCAGTTACTATAAATTTGGTCACTTTTTGAGGGGTATAATAGACTCCACTCTCTTTGCGATTTTCAGTAGCCCTAAGGATGTCATACTCTTTTAGGAATACTTCATATAGATAGATGATTAGCTCATCTTTGCTTGTTTTTTCGCTTGTCTCTATATGTTCTATATCTATTAGATTGAGGTTTTTGGTGATACTACTGATGACCATTTCTACTTTGAGAGGTCTCTTGAACCACTGATAACCACTATCCAAAAACTCTATGAGGAGGGTATAATATTCTGGGATATTCATAATAGGGTTTTTCTCTAGTTCATTGAAGACAGCACCATCTAGCCTTGCGATGAAAAGTCCATATACCAAAGATTGAGAGTAAATATCACAAAATTCATCTAGTGAGTATTGATAATTGATTGAGTTTCCAAACTCCTTGAAAAGTGAATTGAACTTTTTATAAAATTTACTAATTGAGTTTTTATCCTCTTTGATATAATCTCTCAAAGTGGTAGAGAGATAAAACGATTGTGTAGCCAAGACTTCTATCACCTTTGTTGAAGATTTGATTAGGGCATACTCATATTGAAAAAAGCTATTTATGATATTTGTGATAGATATTTCATCGTTGATATGAGCTTTGAGTGTTATTTTGCCATCATTGAGCAGTATAAACTCAGTATAGTTGGTGATGAGGATATTTTGAGAAGTTTTGTTGTATTTTGCTATCTGTTTGGAAGTTATCAATTTGTTCAAATCATAATCCAATTTCTTGCACTCCACATAACCTATCAACTTTTTAAACAAAGAGTTATCACTTTTGATGATTTTGAAATCAGGAGTTCCATCTTCATCTAGCTCTTTTTTGGCTTCGTGAATAATCTCTATCAAATCATCTAGTTTCAACTCATTTAGTAAATTTTCTAATGGTGTTCTAAAAGTATGTTCAGTGGAGTTTTGACTATTTTTGTTTATAAAATCGGTGTAATCTTCTAAATTCATAATATGGACTTCTTTTTATAGTTTTGCAAAATATATAGCAAAAATTATATCATATTTAAACTTTTGAGTTTATACTTTTACTTCTCCTCATCTTGACTCTTTGTAAATGCGTGATTGATACAGCCATTGCGTCTGTTATATCTAGTGGTTTTATCTCTTTATTGATGCCAAATAGTCTTTTGACCATAAATGCTACTTGTTCTTTGGTAGCTTTGCCTTGTCCTGTGACTGCTTTTTTGACTTGAAGTGCTGTGTATTCGTGGAAGTATCCTACTTTTTCTAGTACTTTCATACATAATGCACCTCTAAATTGGGCTAGTTTCAGTACTGATTTGGGATTTAATCCTACAAATATGTCTTCTATTGCTACTTCATCTATCTGATGAGAGGATAATATCTCATCTAATCCTGAGGATAACTCTAACATCTGCTCTTGTATCTCTTTTGACTTCATTTTGAGTACACCAGCTTCTAATAGAGTAAAATTCTTGCCATTCCAGTTGATAATAGAGTAACCTAAGTTACGGCTACCAGGGTCTATTCCCAAAATATTCATAAAAACCTCTCTTTATATAGTTATTCACATATATAATCATGTTGATATTTTAGCATATTTTGGTTAAAATACGCAAAGTTATTCACATTTTTTATTCACATGTGAATAAGTGCTATTTTTGAGATTTGGATGACGCTGTATCAGGGTGTAGTGGGGGTGTGAATAAAAGTTATTCACATTTTTTGAAACCCTGTGAATAACTTTTTTTAAAATCGTCTAATATGTCGTTGTAGTGGGGGTTAGATGAGATTTATAAAAAAAGTTATTCACATAGTTATTCACATGTGAATAAGTCGAGTTTTGTGAATGTGAATAACTATGTGAATAGTTTCTATAATATATAATAAAAAGGGTTAAAATGAATATTGGACAAAAGGTACTTTCAGAGCTTAAAAAAGAGATAACTAAGCTAGAATATGACCGTTATATCAAAAGATTGGTGTATGATACCCAAAATTCAAAGAGTAATATCGTATATTTTCATGCTCAAAATATAATTATAGCAAAATGGGTCAAAAGTAACTATAAAGAGCAGATTATACACCTATTTGATATACAAAATCAGGTGAAACCAGAGTTGGAGATAGTAGTTTTTGATAAAAGTGAGAAAGTATCCAATGCACAGATGAGTCAAGAAAATCAAAAGCACCATGCCAGAAGTACTCTGCTCAATCCGTCTTTGACATTTGATAGCTTTATTGTCGGTGGTTCTAATCAATTTGCCTTTACTACTGCCAAATCAGTGGCACAGAAGATTAGCAAACAGTACAATCCTCTATTTTTGTATGGTGGTGTCGGCTTGGGCAAGACTCACCTACTTCACGCTATAGGTAATTATCATATAGATTTGGGCAAGATGGTGATATACACGACGCTAGAGCAGTTTATGAACTCATTTACTTCTCATCTGCGCTCGAAAACTATGGATAGATTTAGGGATAAGTTTAGAGAGTGTGACTTACTTTTGATTGATGATATACAGTTTTTGAGTGGCAAAGAGCAGACTCAAGAGGAGTTTTTTCATACATTCAATGAGCTATATAACGCCGATAAGCAGATTGTGATGACATCAGATAGGCAACCTAATAAGATTATAGGATTGGTAGATAGGCTAAAGAGTCGCTTTGAGTGGGGTCTAATGGCAGATATTCAGCCTCCTGAACTAGATACAAAGATTGCCATTATAGAAAAGAAATGTGAATTAAATGGTATTACGCTTGATAATGACATAATCAACTATATAGCAACTCACATGGGAGATAATATTAGAGAGATAGAGGGTACTATTATCAAGCTAAATGCTTTGTCATCTATGCTAAACCAAAAAATCACGCTAGATTTTGCACAAAATGCTATCAAAGACCAACTCAAAGAGACAAAAGAGAGTATCACTATAGATGATATAGTAAATATCGTATCAAGAGAGCTAAATATCAAACCATCTGATATAAAATCCAAGAAAAGAACCAAGGTTGTGGTAAATGCTAGAAGAACTGCTATATATTTGGCTAGAAACCTCACTCCAAACTCTATGCCTCAAATAGCTATATATTTTGG
>DAOVZV010000062.1 GCA_030634925.1 Sulfurovum sp. | reverse complement strand
AGAAGTGGCTTTGACTCTTCACTTCCAAATATCCTTTTAAATCCAAAATCTGTGAATGGGTCTATGTATGTTTGCATTTTTTAGCTCCTATGAATTTAATAATTTTTATTATAACATAAGTGAAGCTAGAAGATAGAGACAAGATTTAACTTGTCTCTATAAGTATTTAGAAGATTATATTGGTTATATCATACCACCTGATTGTACGCCCCATGTGGTTCTCCATCTTGTTTTTACTAGTGAAATACCGATGATTGCTATGAGTACGACTCCTGCGAATATCATAAATCCTGTTGCGTATCCGTCAAATGCTCCTTTGCTCCATCCTAGAGTTTGGATTAGGGCTGTTCCTCCTATCCCTCCTGCTGCTCCTACTATTCCTGTCATGATACCTATATCTTTACCAAATCTTTGTGGTACTAACTGGAATACTGCTCCATTTGCCATACCTAGATTTGCCATAATTAGGAAAAGTACAACTATTGCCAACCAAAATGGAAGAGTGATAAAGGCGTTGATAAATGCCATAGTTGTAACTACTCCGAAGAATATATAAAGAGATTTAATCCCTCCCATTTTGTCTGCTATCGCTCCACCTACTGGACGCAATATAGCTCCTGCGAATATTGTCAATGCTCCGAAGTATCCTGCGATTACTCTTACATTGTTTTCATCAAATATCTCTGTACCAATCGCTGACATCTCAACACTGTATGTATTCATCAGATAGACTTTCATATATCCAGCGAACCCTACAAATCCACCAAAAGATATAGCATAAAATAGTGAGAACCACCATGTATCTCTATCTTTTAGTAGTTTGCCATAGTCTTTGAGTTTTTTGGGTCTTGCTTTATATACTGATTCTGGTGCATTTTGGGCTATGAATGCGTAAGCTATAAATACCACTATCGCCATAACTGCACCTACTAGGAATACACTCTCCCAACCCCATAGTTCTGCTATTTTGGGTGCAAATAGGAAATCTATTACAACACCGATATTACCAGCCCCTGCAATGCCTAGAACTATTCCTTGTGATTTTGGTGGATACCATTGACCTGCTTGTGGAAGTGCTACGGCAAATGATGCACCTGCAAAACCTAGACCAAGAGCTACTATAAGAAGCTGATTGTATGAAATAGTATCACCTAATAGATAAGCTGTCAAAAGTGCTGATATAACTACTAATTGAGCTGATAATGCTGTGGCTTTTGCTCCAAATTTATCTACTCCAAAACCCAATACTATTCGTAATAATGCACCTGATAGGATAGGTAGTGAAAGTAATGTAGCCTTCTCTCCTGATGTCATAATATGACCTGTAAGAGCGAGTGCTTCAGCAATCTCTGTACTTAGTGGTCCTAACATTGTCCATACCATAAAACTCATATCGAAATACAAAAATGCCATAAAGAGTGTAGGTGTGTGACCTTGTCCTTTTAGTGCTTTAAATCCTGCCATTAAATAATCCTTCAAATTTAATTTATTCCGAAATTATATTATAATAATGAATAATAATTAGTATTATCACTGTATATTTTTTAATCAATTAAAAATCAGTTACTAGTGATTAAATATCATACAGTGGTAGTATCGTTTTTAAATAATTATTAGTTATAATAATATCCATAAACAATAATATAAAGAGAGTCAAATATGAGTATATTAGCCAAAGCATTGGATGCAAGAAGTAAAAAAATCAACAAAGTAGAGACGACTAAATCACTCAAACACGCTATGGATGTGTATGAGAGATTAGAAGATATAGCAAAAGCAGGATATGATGGACTACAATCAGAAGATAGTGCTTATTTCCTCAAGTGCTTTGGACTCTTTGATAAAGGTGAGGATTTTATGCTCCGTGTGCGTATCCCTGCTGGACAACTCACCAATGACCAAGCAATCAGAGTAGGAGAAGTAGCAAAAAAGTACGGTAATGACTATATAGATATTACGACTAGGATGCAAGTAGAACTTCGTTATCTACAGATAGAAGATATAGCTAGTGTACTCCAATCTCTCCAAGAAGTAGGCATATCAACATTTCAAACGGGTGCTGATAATCCACGAAATATCGTCACAGACCCACTAGATGGTATAGCCTATGACAATATCATAGAGACTATGCCTATTATAGAAAGACTTCAAGAGATAATAGGAGAAAATCCTGATTGGATATCTGTATTACCACGGAAATTCAATACAGGAATAATAGGCTCATTATCAAACTCTTGTAATATATTTGGACATGATTGCTGTTTTGTATTGGCTCAAAAAGATGGTGTTTTTGGATTTAATATATATCTAGGTGCTAGGGTTGGAGTACAAGCTATAGATGCTGACTTATTTGTACAGATAGATGAAGTGGAGATATTTTTCAAATCACTATTGAATATATTTAGAGATTATGGATATAGGGACAATAGAAACAAAAACCGTCTAATATTTCTAATCAGAGATGTGGGTATAGCAAATCTAATAGATGCTATCAAAGATGAAGCCAAGATAGAGTTCGCACCAGCAGGTGTGACTATGGTACAATCCCAATCTACGGCATTGGGTTCAAATAGAGTATTGGGTAGAGATGGTAACTTCTCATATAAGATAATCGTCCCATCTGGTATATTTACAGGTAGTGATATGATAGAAGTAGCCAAAGAAGCCAAAGAGTTTGGAAGTGGAGATATTCGGCTCACTTATGACCAAAATCTTTATATATTAGGCATACCATCATCAGATATAGATACTCTAATAGAGAGTGATATATCTCAAAAGTACCAAAAATATAATAATCCATATTTCCACGATATGATAGCATGTGCAGGTACGAAGACTTGTAACTTTGGAGTGATACCAAACAAAGCAGACGCTATAGAGATGGCAGAGTTTCTCAATAATGAGCTTCCACTAGAGAGTGCTACTGTACGGATGAACTGGTCTGCGTGTCCCAAAGGTTGTGGAGTTCATGGGATAGCAGATATAGGATTTGAGGGATGCAAAGCCAAAGATAGTGATGGTACTCGTGTAGATGGAGTACATATCTATCTAGGTGGCAAGATTACAAGAGTAGCCAAAGAGGCACACACTCTACACAAAGCCCTACCAATTGTAGAAGCAAAGCACCATATCAAATATCTACTCAAAACATACCAAGACTTTAGACAAAGAGCAGAGACTTATGAGGCTTTTGATGATAGGTTTTTGAGTACTAATTACTCTTTTCAAGCTTTAGGATTTTATACCAAAATCAACTATATACTCAATGACAAGCTAGAACTAGATATACCATTTGGACTTGAAGAAGAGCCGAAGACAAGCAAGAGAGAAGAGTATGAGATATTTGTATTTGGACTCAAACTATATCAACTACTCACAGGAGTCAAAAGATTTGATGCTGTGATAGGACTACAAGCAAATATGCTCAAACCTACCAAAATCAATAGAGATACAGTAAGCAAACTAAATCCAAAAGTACCTCTGAAATTAAGTGAAATAATATACAATATGACTCATGAGATTAAAAAGCAAAGAGCTAGTGTATTTTCTGAACTGCTAGTTGCACTAAAAGAGCTTTAATCTAAGAATATGACAAAAGGACACAAATGAACGAAAACACACCTCTACAAGACTTCATCAGTCACAAGACAAATACTGGTATGCAGTGTGGTAATTACTCTATAGATTTGCCAGAACTCAAAGATGGTGAGCAGTATAGATTTCATTTTGATGCTACTGCTTGTGTAGGGTGTCACTGTTGCGAAGTGGCGTGTAATGAACAAAATGCCAATCCTGATGATATAAAATGGCGTAGAGTCGGCGAGATGGAGATGGGAGAGTTTCCTGATACTCTACAGATATTTAACTCAATGAGCTGTAACCACTGTATAGACCCTGAATGTCTAAAAGGGTGTCCTACCAATTCATATATCAAACTAGACAATGGTATAGTTTGGCACGATGACCCATCTTGTATAGGGTGTCAATATTGTACTTGGAACTGTCCTTATGAAGTACCAACATTTAATCCTGATAGAGGGATTGTGACCAAATGCCACATGTGTCATGACAAGCTAGAAGTGGGTCAAACTCCTGCTTGTGTACAAGCGTGTCCTAGTAATGCCATAGAGATAGAGATATTTCAACCCCAAAAATGGATAGAAGAGGATATATACAAAGAGGGTGTAGCTCCACATCTACCAAATATAAATATCACAAAACCAACAACAAGATATACACTACCAAAACTAAAAGAGGATGAAGAGATAAGACCAGCAGATGAGAGACTTCTCAAACCTGCTCACTCTGAACTTCCTTTGGTATTTATGACTGTTCTTACTCAAATATCTCTAGGTGCATTTTTGGCTCTATTTTTGGGTCAAGTACTATTTAGTTTAGGGTTCAATCTACCTGAACCAACTCTAGTGATGGCTATATTGGCATTTTTGCCATCTGCTATAGGTCTGCCACTATCTGCCCTACACTTAGGACGACCGATAATGGCTATGTCTGCTATGAAAAACTGGCGTACATCTTGGTTATCACGAGAGGCTATATTATTGGGAGTATTTACAGCCCTTATCAATGTAGTAGCTATGTTGTACTTTTTGGAAATCAAAGGATTTGCATTGTTAGGTGTTGAGGCTATTACTCTGATAGTAGGATTGGCAGGAATATACTCTCAATCTATGATATATCGTATCCCTGCTAGACCTAGCTGGAATAGAGTATCTACTACCAAAATATTTCTAGGTTCAAGCTATATAGGGTTTTTGTTAATATCTCTAGCCCTACTACTTACACACGGCTCACAAGGAGCGATAGTCTTATTATCTATCACACTTCTAGCAGGAATGTACCAATCTCTAGTGATATATGAAGAGATGATGTTTTACAAACATTTAGACAAAGAAGATGAGCTATATTATCAATATAATAGAACCAAAATACTACTAGAAGAACACTTTGGCAAAATAAAAAGCTTTAGACTATATTCACTTGTAGTATCAGCTCTTATCTTGCCTCTTTTGGCTATTTTGTTTACAGCTAGTGGACTACCACAAATAGCCATAATAACTCTAATCATCTCCACAATAGGAGCATTAATCAGCGAACTAAGTGGGCGTTATCTATTTTATAGAACTGTAGTACCTCTAGGACTAGCAGGAAACTTCTTTGCTGGTAATCAGAGGGGATAAGAGGTAGCTTCAAAGCTACTCAACCTCAAATCCAACATCTCCTATACCATTAAATCTCGTCTGTTTTACCATCGTATAGCCTATCATATCTTCAAATATAATAGTATCTCCTATTTGGAGTGGTGAGTGAAAGTAGTAAGTCCCTATATTATCTGTCTCTACACAACTCACTCCTGTTAGTCTGTAGGCATAGGGTGTTGGAGCATTTGATGATTTTTTGATTTTGGGTTTTTGATTTGTGATGGCTATATCTAGTAGATGTGCTTCTATAGATGTATCTAGTATGACTATAGATGGAGACTCTTCTATGATATCTAGTATTGTCGTCTGGAAATATCCTGTATTGGCTACTATAGCACTACATGGCTCGAAATATATAGTGATATGTGGATACTCTAGTCTAAATGTATTCAATAATTTATATAGACCATTTTTATCATAATTGGTACTTGTAAACTCTTGTCCTCCTCCGAGGTTTAGCCATTTGAGTTTGGGTAGTATATCTCTATATGAGGTGGCTATATGTTTTAGTAGTATCTTTAGAGAGGATAGTTTTTGGTGACAAAATATATGAAAATGCAATCCATCTAAATCTCGAAATAACTCTCGATTACTATTATATATTAGCAGAAATTTGCTATATGATACTCCAAACCTACTTTGGCTATGACTACTATCACAATGAGATGGTTGAGATAGTGATATTTTGGGATTTATACGCAATCCTATAGATGTATTGGGTGATGATATTTGATGGTATTGTGTCCATTGGGTGATGGAGTTGAAACTCATTGTGTCACTTGCTTTGGATAATGGTATCACCTCTTTTGGGTGATAGGCAGGAGCGTAAGTGTGTATTCTTTTGTCCGTATAGCACTCTATTTGTGATAGCTCATTTATATTACCAATACTAAACCCTGATACACTATTTGCTATCTGTGATACACCCTCTACCTTATCAAAACCTTTGAGGGTATATAGTATTTGTGTATTGGTATATTGTGTTAGTTCTTGACATATATCTAGGTTTTTTTGTAGCTTATCTTTGAGTAGTACAAATGTTGGTTTTTCTCTATTATTTGGCATACCATTTGTCCCATCCGTGATTGTAGTAGTATATGAGTTTATGATTACTAAGCTTATTTATCTCTACTTCTACTCTATCTAAATCTGCGTCAAAGTGAAGCATACTCTTCATCGTATCATCATCTATATATTGGAGTCCATCTACTGATATACTCTCTATTGGTAGTTTGAGCTTGGATGCTAACACGAAGCCCCACTCTCCAAAACTAGGTATATATGTATGGTATGGAGTGATGACAAATCCTGACTCTTTGATAGTTTTGGCTATAGACCAAAAGGCTTGTCTTGAAAACATAGGTGAAGTTGATTGAGATACCATCGCTCCTGCTTTTGATAGGTGTGATGATAATAGTCTATAGAAGCTTTTGGTATATAGACGGCTTAGAGATATATTGTTTGGGTCTGGTAAATCTATGATGATTACATCATATAGCTTGT
>DAOVZV010000347.1 GCA_030634925.1 Sulfurovum sp. | reverse complement strand
GGAGCTATTTGGAATTTTGTAATTTTGGAGAAGTTAGATAAAAATAAGTATCAATATTTTGTAAGTGAAAATTTTGACTCTTCTAAAATAGGAGATTTAAAAAATATTTATAAGAATTTGGTTTTTGTTAAAGAAGAGATTATGCAGAGAGTTAAGAGAGAGAAATAAGTCATTGTCATTTGGAAGAAAATACATCAAAAAACTCTCTCTAAGATTTAGATAGAGATTTTTTAGCTACAATACCAAAAATATTAGGATTGTAGAGAATGAGAGTAATAGTAATACTGTTTTTGATAACTTTGGTATCTTATGCCAAAGATTATACCAAAGTAAAAGAAGTGAGAGAATTTATAAATGTGTTGGTCAAGAAGCAGGGGTATTCACGAGCTAGACTCAATACCTTGTTTGCCAATGTGGAGGTACAGAAGATACCTCTTCGTGCTTTCGTACCCAAAGTCAAGAAAAAGAGAACACCAGAGCAGATAGCTATATTAAATAGGCTATATCCAAAGTATGGAGCGTGGAACCGTTATATACGATACAAGATTACACCAAAGAGAATAGACCAAGGTGTTAGTTTTATGAAGAAGCATTATAATACTTTGAGATTAGTAGAAGATTTATATGGTGTTCCTATGGAGTATATAGTAGCGATTATTGGGATAGAGAGTGTGTATGGCAAAAATGTGGGTAAATATCTAGTATTTGATACGCTTACTACTTTAGCTTTTGAGCCAAATAGACGAAATAAGTTTTTCAAAAAAGAGTTAAGAAAGTTTATGGAGTTATCCAAAAAATCCAAGATTAATCCAAAGAGAGTTTATGGTTCTTATGCTGGTGCTATTGGATTGTGTCAATTTATGCCTAGTAATTATGAGGCTTATGGAGTGGATTTCAATAGAGACAAGAGATTATCACTTCAGCAACCATCTGACGCAATAGCAAGTGTAGCCAATTATCTCAAAAAGAATGGTTGGAGACGAGGTGAGCCTGTGGCATCTAGGGCTAGATATAATGGAAATAGGTTCAAAGCCTACAAGACAGGATACAAAAGAACATATTATCCATCACAGCTAAAAAACATATCTCTTCGGACTCCGTGGAACTATAAAGGTAAAATCCGTCTAATTAAGCTAAATACCACTCATTATGACCAATTATGGTTTGGTGCAAAAAACTTCTTTGTAATAACTAGGTATAATCATAGTGCATATTATGCGATGTCAGTATATCAGTTAGGGACAAAGATTATGGACAAATGGAAAAAGAGTAAGGTAGAAAATGAAAATTAATCTAATTATCATAGATAAAAAAGGCAAAGATAATCTATATGCTAATTTAATAGAACATTATAAAAAGATAGCCTTGCCATTTGCCAAAGTGGAGGTGATAGAGATATTTGATAAAGATATAGCAAAAGCTCATGATATATCTCCATTATCTGCTCAAAAATCATACACAAGGGCTTTGGAAAAGTATCTAAATAATGGTATAAATATAGCGTTAGACCCATCTTCTAAAGAAGTTGATAGTCATCAGTTTGCAAATATGCTTAAGGATAGAGGACACATAAATCTCTTCATTGGTGGAGCATACGGCTTTGAGAGGGAGTTTTTGGCTAAATGTAATAATGCTATATCATTTGGTAAAATAACGCTTTCACATAAGCTAATAAAGGTCGTCTTACT
>DAOVZV010000297.1 GCA_030634925.1 Sulfurovum sp. | reverse complement strand
AGACTATAAAAATGGCAAAAAAAGAAGATATTATCTATTGCGATCCTCCGTATATAGATAGATATGTTGATTATTATAATGGTTGGAATGAGGAAGATGAAAATAGTCTTAATACTTTACTAGATGATTTTGAGGGTAAGTTTATTTTATCTACTTGGCATAGTAATAAGTATAGAGATAATGAATATTTAAAAACCATTTGGAAAAAGTTTAATGTTGTCACCAAAGAACATTTTTATCATTTAGGTGGAAGTGAAGGAAATAGAAACGCTATGTTAGAAGCATTGATATTAAATCACTCAATCCCTAAAATAAAAGAGACAAAAGTTTTGAAACAGCTTAGATTGTTTTAGTTATCTTAACTTTTGGGATAGAATATTACACTCCTAACCCATTTTCCATCTTTTCACCTATTTAAAACTCCATTGTGTTATAATATCCTCGAAAATTATATCTAATTATAGATAGCGTAAACAAAAGGGTTTGGATGAATAATATACTGATATTGGCTAGTGGTAGTGTGGCTAAGAATTTTATAGGATGGATTAGCAAAAATAGAGTGGCACAAAATCAATATTATGTGACTTGCTACAAGAGGAACTCTACACCTGAAAATATGAGCCAAAATATCACTCTAATTGATGCTGACCCTACTAGCTTTTCAAAGCTTAGTAGGATTATGAAAAGTACCAAGTTTTCTAATATATTTATAGTAATGGAGGATTTGGAAGATGTCACTTATGCTATCAAAAATATAACCCTCATCAATGACAAGACAAGAGTAGTTGTGGTCAATCAATGGGATGACGATAGTATCAGCAAAGAGAATGGAAATATCAAAATTATCAATAGTGACAAACTAATAGCATCACACCTATACGACAAGCTCCCTGATGTACCGATAATAGCTCAAAATATCGGTCTAGGTCTAGGTGAGATTATGGAAATACGAGTACCATTTGGTAGCAGTTACGCATATAGACACATAGGCTCAATACTACAAAGAAAATGGAAAATCGTAGCACTATATAGAGATGACAAACAGATTTTGCCCACCAATGCTACAATGATACGACCAAATGATACCCTCCTAATACTAGGCAAACCAATCGTACTAGACGGAGTATATAGAACTATCAACAAAATTATAGGACTATTTCCAGAACCATTTGGCAAAGATATTTATCTCATATTGGACTTTAGATTTGACCAAGAAAAGGCAATAGCCTATATAGAAGAGAGTATATATCTCATCAACAAACTCAAAGGCAAATCACTATTTATCCGTATATTGTATCCAAATAATTTCAGATTAATATCTCATATAAGAACCTATGAATCAGATACAATATCACTATCCATCTGCTACAAAAACGAAGATATAAAGCCTTTGATTGAGTATGATATACACAAATACAATATAGGTCTTGTGATGAATGGCATAAACACATTTGAAGCAGACGAACTAAACAAAACTATATATAACCTCAAAAAATTAGTATTTTTGTTTGGAGATACACACCTGAGAAATATAGAACAATCCATACTACTAATGAGTACAAAAGAGAAAATGGAATCCATATCATCAACTGCTCTTGATATATCTCAAACACTAGATATAGAACTCAATCTATGTGATTTCGACCCAGAAGGCGAATTTGAAAACAAAAAAATCATCATAGAACACTATGAAACAATGACCCAAATACTAAAAATGGAACTAAAAATCCAACAAAAAATAGCCAACCCAATCAGAGAAATACTAGCAATGAAAAATATCCTACAAATAGCATCACTAGAAGATAATATCAAGAAAAATACCCTACTTAGACTAATGTCAGTAAAAGCACAAGACTTCCTACTAACAACTCATAAACACCCCAAACTACTTGTACCATTTGCTACCTTTGAGGGGTAGTTTGGGAGTATTATAAATATATATAAAACTCAAAAACCAAATCCAACCTACTCCTTAATCCCATTCACAACAGCATATATCGCAGGTAGATATATCAGGTTTAGTATTGTACCCCATAATAGTCCAAATCCTATGGATACTGCTATTGGTTGTAGTATTACTGCTTGTCCTGTGGCGTAGAATATTAGCGTAAATAGTCCTAGGAATGTGGTGATTGAGGTGATTAGTATTGGTCGCAGACGGAGTTTAGCTCGGTGGTGGAACTCTTGTTTATCACTTGTGCCGT
>DAOVZV010000307.1 GCA_030634925.1 Sulfurovum sp. | reverse complement strand
CCTAATCCATCTCTACCAGTCTTTGAGCCGACATACATTACGGGGTTACCCATACCAGATGCCACTCCCAAGAATATCTCGTCAGACTTGACAAGCCCCAAAGAGAAAGCATTTACAAGTATATTTCCATTATAAGACTCATCGAAGCTCACCTCTCCACCGATAGTAGGAACTCCCATACAGTTACCATACGAGCCGATACCATCTACCACGCCACGGACTAAGTGTCTTTGGTATTTGGCTGTATCACTATTACCCTTTACATTACCAAAACGCAAAGCATTCATATTGGCAACAGGTCTAGCACCCATTGTGAAAATATCTCTAAGTATCCCACCTACACCAGTAGCAGCCCCTTGAAAAGGCTCTATAAATGATGGGTGATTATGACTCTCCATCTTGAATACAGCAGCCATACCATCACCAATATCAATGACACCAGCATTTTCACCCGGCCCTTGTATGACCCATGGTGCTGTTGTAGGGAAACCTCTTAGGTATTTGGTACTTGACTTATATGAGCAGTGTTCTGACCACATAGCAGAAAAGATACCTATCTCCACTAGATTGGGATGCCTACCATCTAATATGCGTAAAATATCCTCATACTCGTCTTTGGTAAGTTTGTGATTTTTCAACACTTCATCTAAATCTTCTATAGGTTTTGACATAATTGGTATCCTTTTGGAATAAAATAAGGATAATATTTTACTTAAAAAGTACTAAATAAGTGATGAAAAGGTAAAATAGATAAACAAGCAAAAAGGGATAATATGAATAAAATATTTGAAATGCTCAAACTACAGCAACAACTAAACGATAACACCAATGGAAAAGATTGGGAAGAAGGGTTTACCAAAAACAACAAATTTATAGATTGGAGACGATGTATATACCTAGAGTGTGCTGAACTTATAGAGTCATATCCTTGGAAACATTGGAAAAATATAGATACACCACCTGATTATGACAATATCAAGATAGAAGTAGTAGATATTTGGCACTTTATAATGTCACAAGCTCTCAAAGAGTACAAAGAAAAATCATTAGGTTCTATCAAAGACTTATCCAAAAAGATAAAAAGCCTACCTAACTTTGACAAACTAAAAAGCAATAAAGACTATGAAGAAGAAGATACATATACACAAATAACTATAATAGAAAAACTAATCAAACTACTATTTGATGAAGCTCCTATAGAAGAAGTAATGGAAGTATTTATAGATATAGCCACACAATCAGAACTAGACCTAGATACTCTATATGAGCTATATATAGGCAAAAATATATTAAATCAATTTAGACAAAATAACGGCTACAAAGAGGGAACTTATATCAAAGTATGGGATGGAGAAGAGGATAATGTAGTAATGCAAAGCTTCTTGCAGTTTGATAAAAATATCTCACCAGATGGATTGTATCAGATGCTTGAGACGGTTTATCCTAGGAAATAATTTTTATCTCTTGACATTCTATTTAAAAAAAGTTAAAATAATACTATAGTATTATAAGGATTAAAATTATGACAATATCTACCAAAGAGACAACAAGTATAAAATTAGATAGAGAGATAAAAGCCAAAGCCAAAGAGATATTTAAAGAGTTAGGTATCACTATGGGAGAAGCTGTTAATATATTTTTAAATCAAGTAGCACTACACAAGGGATTACCATTTGAGGTTAAAATACCAAATGAAGAGACCAAAAAAGCAATACAAGAAGCACGAGAAGGTATCAATATGGAGTCAATTTCTATTGAAGATATGATTGCAGAACGGAAGAGTAGTCAAAGTGCTTAAGGTCAAACGACATAAACTTTTTCTAAAAGAGCTTAGAAATGCAAAATTAAGTGACCAACACTTTTCCAAATATATTGTCTATTTATCAAAATTAATAGACAATCAACCACTACCAAAAGATGCTTTGGACCATCCTCTAAAAGGAATATATAAAGATTGTAGAGAGTTTCATATAAGTGGTGATTTATTAATTATATATTTCATATCTGATGAAACCCTAAATCTAATTCGTATAGGGTCTCATTCACAACTATTT
>DAOVZV010000295.1 GCA_030634925.1 Sulfurovum sp. | reverse complement strand
GAGATTTGTATCTCTGATAAGTATATGGATGATCCAAGCTTTGTTTGGGAGAGTGACTGTAGCTATACAGGGATATTGACAGACTCTGTAGATGTACAAGTCAAGTCTGTACCTAATGTAACTGGTCGTTATATTATCATCAGAGCAGGAGCATCTGAGATCAATGGTTTTGGTCTAGCCAATATAGAGGTCAATGGTAATCTCGTAGAAGATATGGATATAGCTAATAGTGTATTTGCAAGACAAGGTAGTACTGAAGTTGACGAAGATCCTTCTCCTTTTCTCGCTCTAGATGATGATATTGATACATATCAACATACAGATAGTGGTCCAACACTTAACTGGTGGTCTGCAAGATTTAATGGTGAGCTTGAGGTAACAGGAGTGATGGTGATAAATCGTCAAAGTGTCTCTGCAAAAGATAGACTAAATGATACTAAAGTATATCTATCTGACACTGATTGTGTTCCTAGCAGTGATTGTACTGAAGTACTAAATCTTGCTACAGAACTAGGGACTTTAACGGGTAGTTTGTCTCCACAATATATTCCTGTAAATAATCTAGGAGGGACAGACCAATATATACTAATCAAAGGTAATGATTTTCTTCATATGGCAACAGTTGAAGTCTATGGTACCAATACACCAGAGGCGATATAAATAAAACTTTCAAGGATGGGATAATCCCATCCGTTATAGCAAATACCCTCCATCTTCTTCTCTCTTTTACTCTTCTAGCTATAACGGATGGGCTTCTCCACCCTTGATGCAAATCTTTATTTATGCTAAAATAAAATAAATAATCTGAATGGGAACTTCTTGAAAACACTATTAATACTCTTATCACTTATCATCACAATACATGCAAATCCATTAAATATAGATTTAACAAAAGTAGAACAAGAATACCTAGATAGTATCGAAACTATACCTATGTGCTACAATACAACATTTAGACCCTATACTATGCTAAAAGATGGAAAACCTATTGGTGTGAGTGTTGATTATTTAAAAAAAGTAGAGAAGAGAATAAATAAAAAATTTAAGTTTATATATGCTAACTCCATAAAAAAACAATTGAGAATGGTTTATGAGAAAAAATGTTCTACTATACCATTGGTACAAACAAGCCCACAGATTATACCCTTCATAAATGCTACCACAACAGCAGGGAAAGACAATTTAGTACTGATAACAAAAATAAATGTGCCTTATATATTTAATATGGAAAAGCTGAAAAATAAGAAGATTGGTATATATCGTGCTGCCTATCATATAGCTGATTATCTAAGGAAGAGAAATCCTAATATTAACTATATAAAAATAGAGGGTAATGGACTAAAAGAGGTAGAGAATGGTGATTTATTTGGCTCTATAGGAACATCAGTCATCATGAATTATAATTTAACTACAAGATATAAACATAGTCTAAAAGTAATGACCGTATATGAAGATAGCTATATGGAGGGCAGTATAGGTGTACATAGTGATGAGCCTATACTTTTATCTATATTAAATAAAGCCATAGCGACCATAGATAAGGTTACACAAGATGAAATATTTGATAAATGGATAGATACAAAGTATGAAAAAGTAATAGACTATACACTTACCTATCAAATACTCTTTATCTCTTTTTTGATTCTTGGTGGGACACTCTATTGGACACGCAGACTCTCAAAAGCCAACAAAGCAACAGCATCTGCACTAAAAGAGCTTGAATTGACTCAAGAGGGTTTGAAAAAAAGTGAAGAGAAGTTCAGAACACTGTTTAATCTCTCTCCTATTATGATAGATGCTTTTGATAAGAATGGTCGCTGTACTTTGTGGAACAAAGAGTGTAAAAAGGTTTTTGGTTGGACGATTGATGAGATAAATGAGTATGACAATACATTGGCACTATTCTATCCTGACCAAAAAGTTCAAGCAGAGGTAATCGCTTCATTTTCAGATACTTCTCCTATATTTCGAGAATGGTATCCTCTGGACAAAGAGGGTAATACCAAAGTTACTCTTTGGGCAAATATCAAACTACCTAATGGTGAGATTATTAATGTAGGACATGACATCACAGAGCAGAGAGCCATAGAGTTGGAAATATTAGAAAAAACTAATCAGCTTTTAGTGACAGAAAAACTACTGAATGAAGCAAATAATACACTAGAAATAAAAATTAAAGAAGCGACTCAAGAGATACATGCAAAAGAGACACTACTACAAAGCCAGTCACGCCT
>DAOVZV010000031.1 GCA_030634925.1 Sulfurovum sp. | reverse complement strand
TTTAATAGTTAAAAAGATAATCGTAGTAAATGGAAATAATAAAACGATATAAATTAGATAGAATGATTGTTATGTTAATCATATTTACTTTAATTTATAATTATAAAAATAAAAAATTAACTTAAAAATAACCATAACTTTATAAGTAAAAAGAATTATTATGATAAAATTTCAAAATATTCTAAATATAAGGAACTTATCTTGTTTAATATTCAAAATTATTCAAAACAAAATATCAAAAATGATATTTTATCTGGTGCTTTAGTATCTGTGGCTCTTGTGCCTGAAGCTATTGCTTTCTCATTTATTGCAGGAGTCAATCCTGTAGTAGGGCTTTATGGAGCTTTTATTATAGGTCTTATCACTTCTATAATCGGTGGTAAACCTGGTATGATTTCAGGAGCTACTGGAGCTGTAGCTGTTGTATTTGTTGGATTATCATTATCTGTATCTCAAATGTATCCTCATCTAACCAAAGATGAATTATCTATGACGATACTCAATTATATATTACTTACATCTATAATAGCAGGTATTATACAGATAAGTATCGGTCTAATGAAAATGGGTAAATTTATTAGACTTGTTCCTCAACCAGCACTATTTGGATTTGTAAATGGTCTTGCTATTGTTATCGCATTAGCTCAATTTCCATTTCTAGCTCCTGACAACATATCTCAATATAATTCATGGATAGAAATAGTCAAAGCTAGTTTCAATGAAAATTATATAATGTATATCATAATTATCTCTACAATGCTAACAATGCAATTCTTACCAAAAGTAAGCAAAGCTGTCCCAGCAGGACTTGTAGCTATTATAGTTGTAACTCTTGTTGTATATTTTGGTGATATTAGTACAAAAGTAGTTGGTGACTTAGCAGATTTATCAAATGTATCTCTTCCTAGTTTTATAGTACCTGATGTATCTTTATTTACATTTGACTCTATGGCTATTATCTTACCTGTAGCTCTTATAGTAGCTTTGGTTGGACTTATCGAATCTTTGCTTACTCTATCTGTGCTTGATGAGATGGGTGGAAAAAGAGGTTCTGGTAATAAAGAGTGTATAGCATTAGGTGTAGGTAATAGTACATCTGGTTTATTTGGTGGTATGGCAGGATGTGCTATGATTGGTCAATCTGTAATCAACTTCACTTCTGGAGGATTGGGTAGATTATCCTCTTTTACTGCAGCTGTGTTACTTATTGTTCTTGTAGTTAGCTTCTCAAATGTTATATCAGTTATACCAATAGCCGTTCTTGTTGGTATTATGTTTATGGTGAGTATTGGTACATTTGAGTTCTCTTCTATCAAAAGAATTAAGAGAATGCCTCGTTCTGATGCCTTTGTACTTATTACTGTTACAATAATAACAATATTTGAAGATTTAGCTGTAGCTGTAATAGCAGGTATTATTATATCAGCACTAGTATTTGCATGGGAACATGCCAAAATATTTGCAAAGACTACAATAGATGAAAATGGTAAAAAGATATATAGCCTAGAAGGTCCTCTATTTTTTGCATCAGTAACATCTTTTAATGAGCAGTTTAATATAGAAGAAGACCCTGATGATGTAATAATTGATTTCAAAGATGCTAGAGTTATGGATAGTTCAGGTTCTGAAGCTATAGATAGTATCACAGATAAATACAAAAAAGCTGGTAAAAGATTGACTCTAAGACATTTATCTGAAGATTGTAAAAAAACTCTTACCTCGGCAGGAGAGTTTTGTACCTATGAAGAGGATGACCCTACTTATAAAGTAGCTACAAATATATAATTATTAAGTTTAGATATGATACTATCAATTAAATATTTATATAAGGGATAATATTATGTTTAAAACAATTATGAGTATAACTTTGAGTACGATAATTCTATCAGCAGGGAATGTAGGATTTGAGTATGAGGGAATAACTATCAAAAATACCGACTCAAAAGGTAATCTTAGAGAGATAATAGTTAAAAGAGATATAGCAAAAGAGTGCCAAAAGTTATTAATCAATAATGAAATGGTATGGACAGGAGATTATGCTCATAGTAAAGTACCTAAAGCTTGTAAATCTATATTTGTCAAAACTACTGGCAAACTTCTGCCTATGTATCTCGATGAAGATATAGATACTTATGGAGAATTGGAAGTTTTATCATTTATCAAGCGGATGCAAGATGATAGTAGTAAATTACTTATAGATGCTAGAAAAGAGTCTTGGTTTAATTATCGTACTATTCCTGGGTCTATCAATATGCCTTTTCATCATTTCAAAGAGAGAAATAGTTTTGAATTTGAGTTTGAACAACATCTTAGAGATTTGAATGTAGTAATGAATAGTGATGAGATATACAATGATGAAACACTTGATTTTGACAATGCAAAAACTATAGCTATATTTTGTAATGGTCCATGGTGTAGTCAATCTGTGGCTATGATAAATATACTTATAGAGTTGGGTTATCCTGCTGAAAATATCAAATGGTATAGAGGTGGTATTCAGACATGGTTGGCAGGTGGACTCACATCTACAAGAGATTAATATGTTAGTTCACATTTGTTGTTCTGTAGATAGCCACTATTTTTTGCAAAAGCTTAGGAGAGAGTATCCAGATGAAAAGCTAATAGGCTTCTTTTATAATCCAAATGTACATCCATTTAGTGAGTACTCTCTTCGTCTCTTGGATGTCAAGAGAAGTTGTAATATGCTAAATATAGAGCTTATCGAGGGTGATTATGATATAGATAGTTGGCTAAAAGCTGTTAGAGGATTGGAAAATGAACCTGAAAAAGGTAGCCGTTGTGTAGTATGCTTTGATAAGAGATTTGAAGTATCTGCACAAAAAGCAAAAGAGATAAATGAGACTTCATTTACCTCAACACTACTTACAAGTCCCAAAAAATCACTACTACAACTACAAAAAGCAGGAGATGCCTTAGCCCAAAAAAATGGTATAAAGTTTGTAGCTCCAGATTATCGTAAAGCCTCTGGTACACAAGAACAAAATATTTTGGCAAAAAAAGACAAACTATATCGTCAGGATTATTGTGGATGTATGTATGGTCTAAATATACAAAGAGACCAACAACACAAACTAGCAGATGAGTTATCTTCTCCTATATCACAACAGATACAACCAGACTCTATAGAAGAGAGAATATCTATGTATAAATATAGATTGGTCTTAGAAGAAGAGTATAGAGATTATCAAATCATAAAGCAGAGGTTTCTCAACTGGCGTTTGTCTATAGGTGTATTGAAAGTATCTAAGCAGAGTATTCCTGCTCACTTCTTACCATATTCAACTATGAGAGGAAACTATAGTAGGGGTAAGATAGAGTATAATATAGACAATATCCATTATCTCAATCGTGATGAAGTCAAATTTATATCTCTATATCACTATAACTATCTAGCTAAAACTAATTATCAAACAGTAATAGAACTCATATATAATCCTCCTTCATTTGATAATGAAGTAGATATTCGTTTATCACTTGGTATCTCTGCTTATGATTTATCTGCTATTTTGGTCGTCAAAGATATACCTACGAGTAAAGTAGAGATATTATGTCAAAGTACAACCTATAATGATGTAAAAGAGGTATTAATAGCGAAGTAAACGGCTTTTTACCAATTTTGCGATAGAATAAGGGAATTTTTATAAAAAGGTTTTTTTGTGACTTATAATGTTGTAGATATTCAAAATATATTACCCCATAGATACCCGTTTTTACTCGTTGATAGAATTACTTCTCTTACAGAAGGTGAATATATAGAGGGATTTAAGAATGTCTCTATCTCAGAACCAGTATTTCAAGGTCATTTTCCAGACCATCCAATCTATCCAGGTGTAATGATTATAGAGGGTATGGCACAAGCAGGTGGAGTATTGGCTTTCAAAAGTATGGATTTGGCATCTCAAGAAGACGCAGAGAACAAAGTTGTATATTTTATGAGTATAGATAAAGCTAAATTCCGTTCTCCTGTAACTCCTGGAGACCAACTAATATACAAAATATCAGTTATCAAAAACAAAGGAGCTATTTGGCAATTAGATGCCAAAGCCTATGTCGATGATAAATTGGTAGCACAAGCTGAACTAAAAGCTATGATAGTCGATAAGTAGATAAAATGAATCTCATTCATCCATCAGCATATATAGAAGATGGTGCTACTATAGGAGCAAATGTATCTATTGGTGCTTTTGCTTCTATAGGTGCAAATGTATCTATTGGTGATAACTCTACTATATCATCTCACGCAGTAATAGAGGGACATACGACTATTGGCAAGAACAATCGTATATTCTCTCACTCTGCTATAGGGACTATCCCACAAGATTTGAAGTTTAATGGTGAGTTTGTAGAGCTTATTATAGGTGATAATAACACTATAAGAGAATTTACACTACTCAATCCAGGGACAAAAGGTGGAGGCTCTATCACAAAGATAGGAGACAATAATCTACTTATGGGATATGTACATATCGGTCATGATGTGATTATCGGTGACCATTGTATATTGGCAAATGGTGCTACTCTTGCTGGTCATGTAGAACTAGGAAATGGTGTAGTAATTGGTGGATTAACTCCAATACACCAATTTGTACATATTGGAGATTTTGCTATGATAGCAGGTGCAAGTGCTTTGGCACAAGATATACCACCATTTACTCTAGCTGAAGGTAATCGAGCAGTAGTCAGAGGTCTCAATCTCACAGGTCTGCGTCGAAGTATGGATAGGAGTGAGATAAATCAACTCAAAATAGCGTATAAAGAGTTATTTGAAAAGGGTAATCCTATTCAAGAAGTAGCAACAACTTTAATAGAAAATAGCAAATCAGAAAATGTAATAAAACTTTGTAAATTTATACAAAAATCTACAAGAGGTATTCCATTTACAAGAACAAAAAATAGTGAGGACAAAGTATGATAAAAAAAGTATGTAGTTTTTGTGAGGCAAAAGATAGTATAGAAAATCCTCTAATAGCAGGAGAGAGTGCTTATATATGTTCCAACTGTGTAGTATCTGCATACAAAATATTATTTGGTGATGAAGATGTAGAAGAGACAACAGAGGTAGATATTGGTATAGACACACTATACACTCCAAAAGAGATAAATACTATATTAAATGATTATGTCATAGGACAAGATAAAGCCAAAAAGACTCTATCTGTAGCAGTATATAATCACTATAAGAGAATATTTAAAGATAGTACAGATGAAGATGATACACAAATATCCAAATCAAATGTATTGCTAATAGGACCTACTGGTTCAGGTAAGACTCTTTTGGCTCAAACAATTGCAAGATTTTTAAATGTACCAATAGCTATAGCAGATGCGACCAATCTTACTGAAGCTGGATATGTAGGTGAAGATGTAGAAAATATCCTCACAAAACTACTTATGGAAGCAGATGGTGACCCAAAAAGAGCAGAACAAGGTATAGTATTTATAGATGAGATAGACAAGATAGCCCGAATGGGTGAGAACCGTTCTATCACTCGTGATGTATCTGGTGAGGGTGTACAACAAGCCTTGCTCAAACTAATAGAGGGTTCTGTAGTCAATATACCACCAAAAGGTGGACGAAAACATCCAAATCAAGATTTCATACAGATAGATACGGCAAATATATTATTTATATGTGGTGGTGCTTTTGATGGTCTTAATGATATAATCAAGAGAAGATTAGGTTCAAATACTCTAGGTTTTGGTCAAGACAAACGCTCCAAAAAAGAGGAAGCTAACCTTATATATATGTCCGAGCCTGATGACCTTGTATCTTATGGTCTTATTCCAGAGCTTATTGGACGGTTACATGTATTGGCTACTCTAGGAGAGATTACACAAGATGATATGGTAAGAATATTAAGTGAACCCAAAAATTCACTTCTAAAGCAGTATCAAAAACTATTTAACTTAGATGGTGTAGCTCTAAGTTTTGAAGATGATGCACTAAATAGCATAGCACAAAAAGCACTAGATAGAAAGACAGGTGCTAGAGGATTGCGTTCTATATTAGAAGAAATTTTGCTAGATATTATGTATGAACTTCCAGAGCTTGAGGGTTATGAGGTGATTATCACCAATGAAGTAGTAGAAGATGGTGCGAAACCTCTCTATATCAAAAATAAAAAAATAGCTTAAATATAAAAGGATAAAAATGTTTAAACGATTATTAGGAATGTTTTCAAATGATTTGGCGATAGATTTGGGAACAGCAAATACTCTAGTACTAGTAAAAGGTCAAGGTATAAGTATCAATGAACCTTCTGTTGTAGCTATACAATATGATAAGCATGGTAGAGAGAAGATATTGGCAGTTGGACAAGAAGCAAAAGATATGGTAGGTAAAACACCTGGAAATATCAAAGCTATCCGTCCTATGAAAGATGGAGTAATTGCTGACTTTGAAGTTACAGAGATGATGATAAGATATTTCATCGAAAAAGCACACAAAAGAAAGAGCTTTTTCTCTCCTCGAATTATTATATGTGTACCTTATGGACTTACGCAAGTTGAGCGTCGTGCCGTAAAAGATTCAGCAGAAAATGCTGGAGCAAGATATGTATATCTGATAGAAGAGCCTATGGCTGCTGCTATTGGAGCAGGTATCCCTGTAAAAGACCCAAATGGTAATCTAGTTGTAGATATTGGTGGTGGTACTACAGAGATTGGTGTTACATCTCTAGGTGGATTGGTTATAAGTAAATCTATCCGTATCGCAGGAGATAACCTTGACCAAGCTATTATAGACTATATCAAAAAGAACTTCAATCTATTGATAGGTGAGAGAGTAGCAGAAGAGCTCAAAATCACTATAGGAACAGCGATACCTATAGATGAAGAGCTTAGTACGATAGTTAGAGGTCGTGACCAAGTTGAGGGTAGTTTATCTTCTATTGAAATCACATCAGAGCATGTTCGTAGTGCTATGAGAGATTCATTAGAAGAGATAGCAGAAGCACTCAAAGATGTATTGGAAAAGACTCCTCCTGAACTAGCAGGTGATATTGTACAAAATGGTATCGTATTGACTGGTGGTGGAGCGTTGATTAGAGGATTGGATAAATATCTCTCTGATATAGTCAAACTTCCTGTATATATAGCAGAAGAGCCTCTTTTGGCAGTTGCCAAAGGTACTGGTATCGCACTAGATGAGATAGACCTTCTACAACAAATGGCTTATGAAGACTAGACTTGTTATTATAGCTATACTATTACTTATGTTAATAGTATTACTATCACGCAATGATGAGCGTATCTCTGATACGCTTTTGGGTGTTATCAATCCCATCAAGCAAAGTTACAAAAATCTAACACAAGACCTAGAAGACAAAAGTCATAGCTATATATTCCAAAAAGAGTCTATAGAAAAGCTAAGCCGTGAAAATCGTATCTTACGAAGAAAATTATTAGAACAAGTCCACTACCTAAAACAGGTCAAAAATATCTATCAAATACTTCCTGATTTGAGCCATCGACCAGTATCAAATATCTCTCTAACTGATACTATATCTTATGTAAAACTCAATAGCTTTTCCCAAATCATACTTACCAAGCCCAAAGGACTCAAACCAGATAAACTATATGGTCTAATCCAAGGTAAAGTCGTAGCAGGAATAGCAAGAGTCAGGAGTAATCAACTATATGGTTATCTTACTTCTGATGAAAAGTGTCGTTTTTCTGTATTTATTGGAGATACCAAAGCCCCTGGTATCGCATTGGGTAGAGATAAAAATCAGATGCTTATCAAGTTTATACCAAAATGGCACAAGGTCAAAGTTGGAGATAGTGTAATCACCTCAGGTCTTGATGATATATTTTTTGCAGATATTCCTGTAGGTATCGTGACCAAGATAGAGGTACAAAGCTCATATACAGTAGCACATATCAAGACATATAGTGATATTTTTCATCCAAAGACATTTTTCTTGATAAATGATGCAAAAAAGACACTTACAGAGGGCTTCAACTCCAACAATACAAAAATCGTACCAAAAAAATATAGCATACCAGATACTCATAGTGATGAACTATCTAGTGATGAGTTAAAAGATGCAAATATATCTACACCTATTATATCTAGTATCCCAAATCGCATAGACCAAACACAAGAAGATGTGATAGAAACAGAGATACCAATAGAAGTAGTAACTCCACCTCCACCAAGAGTAAGAAGAGCTAGACCGAGACCTCAACCAAGAAGACAACCAAAACGCAACACTACACTAGACCTCTTCTAAGAGGTTTTGGGTATAGTTTTATTACTTTTTAAGTATCCATATATTGCCGAAATTGATGGTACTTCATCTATATGACTAACAGTAGGGATTTAATGCTATTAATTCATGAGAAAATTCTTTTTTTGTCATATATTTTCTTGAATAATTAGAATTTATTACACCTTATCTATTTAATTAGAATTAAACAATAAACTTAAGGAATTAAGATATAATTTAAAATACGCTGTGTATAATTAATAGATTTAAAGGAAGATAATGCAAAAAAATAATATATATAAAGATATGCAAGATGATATAAATTCATCAAAGCTAGATGAAATTACAAAAAAGAAATTTTTTGAAAATAT
>DAOVZV010000288.1 GCA_030634925.1 Sulfurovum sp. | reverse complement strand
TTTAGATAATGAAAATTTAGGATTAGTTTTTAAAAGAAATTGGAATTATATTAGTTCTTGGAAAGGTCTATTTATAGTAAATAATATTTCTGATAGATGTATTATTACAGGACAAGATTACACAGCACCACTATACACATACCACGAAACAATGGGTATAACAGAAAAAGAACCAAACTTTACAAAATCATTTAATGACTTTTTAGCTACTTTGAAATTTAATCCAACTCCTGAAGAGATAATGGCATATATCTATGCACGGCTTCATTCTCAGAAATATAGAGATAAATATTTTGAATTTCTAAAGATAGACTTTCCTAAAGTTCCTCTGACCAAAGACAAAAAACTCTTTTTTAGATATGCCAATTTGGGTGCTAGATTGATTGATTTGCACTTACTCAAAGAGAATAGAGAAGATAAAAGCATTATGATAAATGGTCTCAAGGGGAGTCGTCTTGTAGAGAAGATAACTTTGGAAGATGATGTTTTGAGCTTGAATAATGATATTAAAATCAGTGGAGTTACAGAAGAGATATTTGCGTATGAGATTGGTAGCTACAAGGTGATTGATAAGTGGCTCAAATATCGCAAAAAAGATAAGATAGAACTATCAACTGATGATTTGATGCACATCAAACAGATGATAATATCTATCAAGGAGACGATGAAGATTATGGTGGAGATTGATGAAGTAGAGTGATTATTTGGCTATAAATCACTTACCCTCGACTCTCCTTGTCAATCAATCTCAAATACTTGATAGGTAGAACCTCTTTCATCGCTTTGGCTAACCACTGTATCTGGAAATAGGCACTTCCACTATCTCGTAAATCGAAGTAGTTTTTGAGGCTTCTTAGATTGAATGTGATTACCATATCTACTTTCCAATTATCTGTGACTATGTGCTTGAATGCGTCACCTACATTTCTCTTTTTCTTGCCATTTTCTAGTGCTTGGAATAGAGATAATGGATTGTCTTTGTAAGTGGCGAGAAACTCTATAGATGATTTGGCTACTGATATGGATATGAAATCATCTACTCTTTTGTATTGTAGATATAGTTTGTCAAACATAGCACGAACTTCTATCACTAGATACTCTCTATCAGAGATTATAAACAAGTCCAAATCCATAATCCTATCAAAGAAAAATCCAAACTCATCTTTGGCTTCAAGTGATGCTACAAAGGCGTTGATGACGCTAGACATTGTGTATCTTGTGCTTCTTACTGATATGGATTGTATCCTGTGTCTGGCGTGTTCTTGCAAACAAGCTCTACTCGTCCCCTCCACCAAAAAGCTAAGATTTGTATGTTCTATGATGGAGTGATGATGATGAACCCACGCTAGAGAGTCTAGTAGCTCTGAACTCTCTATATCGTTGGCTTTTGGGTAGTCTCTGTCTTTGATTGATTGGTTTTCGCTATTATCGAAACTATCATAACAAGTCCGTCCTGCTATCTCTGATACACCTATGCCAGTTTGTTGAAGTAGTGTGACTTTGGGCTTGTGATAATTGATATGATACATCTGCATAAGAGACTCCGTTAATATTTTTCAAAATTATAGCAAAGTTCATTTAGATTAGATATAATTCTAAATGAAAATTTACCTTTTACTCTTTTCTATATTCGTGTGGGCAGATAGACCCAACTTACTACTACTCAAAACATATACAGACCAAAATATCACAGGATGGGTAATGAGTGAGAAGCTAGATGGCATCAGAGCATATTGGAATGGTACAAATCTCATAAGCCGTGGAGGCAAAATCATCTATGCACCAGTTTGGTTTACCAAAGATTATCCATCGTTTGAGATAGATGGAGAGTTATGGAGCAGGAGAGGAGATTTCGATAATATATCATCTATTGTCAGGGACAAAATCCCAAGCGAAGATTGGACACAGATAAAACACTACATATTTGAAGTACCAAACGCCAAAGGCAACTTATACCAACGACTAGAAAAAGTAAAACCATATCAGAGTAAAATCATAAAAGTACTAAAACAGATACAAATCAAAGATACCAACCATCTAAATATATTCCTATCAGATATAGAGTCCAAAGATGGCGAAGGTGTAGTAGTCCGTGACCCACAATCTCCATATATAGACAAAAGAACAAGCAAAGCACTCAAAGTCAAGACTTTTCACGACACAGAGTGCATAGTGATAGGATATACCAAAGGCAGAGGCAAATATAGAGATATGGTAGGAGCGTTGAGGTGTAGATTGGTAAATGGAATAGAGTTCAAGATAGGTTCAGGACTG
>DAOVZV010000098.1 GCA_030634925.1 Sulfurovum sp. | reverse complement strand
TATTATGGATACTGATGACCTCATCGAACCAAAAGAGAATAGAGAGGGCAAAAAGATATTTGCCAAAGATGGTGAGGCTTATTTTCGCCATCAAGAGCAGATGACGGCTGACTGGATAGAGAAATCAGTAAAAGGAACATTTATATCTTGTGGTGGGGGATTTTATAAAGTCAAAAATCTCAAAAAGCTAGGTAAGGTTGTTCTATTGGATGCCTCTTTTGAGTGGATACACAATCGACTCAAAACTGCTTCAAATTCTAAGTCTAAACTAGCCAAAAGACCTCTATTTTCTCGTGAAGATGAAGCTAAAAAGCTATACAAAGAGAGAGAGAAAGCATATAAAAGCCTAGCAGATGTAGTGATAGATGTAGAGAACCTTACTCTTGATGAGCAGTTGGATATGATAGCCAAAAAGTGTGGAGTTGTAATATAATATTTGAATATTTACAAAGATAAGAAAAATTTTGACTTTTTTATGGTAAACTTATCACTTTTAAATTTTAAATATATAATAGTTTGATGAGGATAGAGATGAGACACTTTTTGACACTAAAAGATTTTACCAAAGAAGAGCTTTTGGAGATGATAACACTAGCACAGAAGATTAAGGTACAGACAAAGCAGAAGAAATTTGTCCCTTATATGCAAAATCAGACCTTGGGTATGATATTTGAAAAGAGTTCTACTCGTACTCGTGTGAGCTTTGAGACTGGTATATATCAACTAGGTGGAGTAGGACTATTTCTATCTTCCAATGATATACAGCTAGGTCGTGGTGAGCCTATGAAAGATACTGCTAGAGTGATTAGTCGTATGGTAGATATGGTGATGATACGGACTTTCAATCAGTCTGATATAGAAGAGTTTGCACAATTTTCCAAAGTACCTGTAGTCAATGGACTAACCGACTCATATCATCCCGTACAAGTGATGACTGATTATATGACTATGATAGAGTATGGAAAAGACCAAAATCCTGTGGTAGCCTATGTAGGAGATGGTAACAATATGGCTCATTCATGGCTGATGATGTCTGCAAAGATGGGCTTTGAGCTTCGTATTGCTACTCCCAAAGATTATGCGTGTGATGAGAGTATAGTAGCAGATGCTTTGGAGTTAGCAAAGATAAGTGGAGCAAAAATCATCATCAATAACGACCCAAAAGAGGCTGTGATAGGTTGTGATGTAGTGACTACTGATACTTGGGTCTCTATGGGTCAAGAGGATGAGAAAGAGGCTAGACTTAAAGCATTTGATGGTTATATAGTAGATGAAGATATGATGAATATGGCTAAAGATGACGCTATATTCTTGCATTGCCTACCTGCGTATAGAGGATATGAAGTGAGTGAAGAGGTCTTTGAAGAGCATTCAGATGAGATATTTGATGAAGCAGAAAATAGACTTCATGCACAAAAAGGTATTATGGTTTGGCTTGATAGTCATAGATAGTAGATAACAAAAGGATATACTTTGAGTAATATAGATTTTGAGAAATTTAGTAAATATTCCAAACCAGGACCTAGATACACATCTTATCCAACTGCTTTGGAGTTTAGTGAAGAGTTTGAGTATAATGATTATATAGATTATTTGGAAAATGAAAAAGAGAAAATATCATTATATATACATCTTCCTTTTTGTCGTTCTGCTTGTTATTTTTGTGGTTGTAATGTAGTATTTACATCCAAAGAAGAGAAACTATCCAAATATATAACATATCTCAAAAAAGAGATAGATATATTGGCAACTCATATAGATACTTCAAGAGAAGTGATACAGTTTCACTTTGGAGGTGGGACACCTACTTACTACAAGGCATTTGAACTAGATGAGATAGTATCTTATGTCAAGTCCAAGTTTACCAATTGGAGTGATGAAGCAGAGATAAGCTGTGAAATAGACCCTAGATTTTTCAATGAAGACCAGATGAAAGTATTCCAAAAACACGGCTTTAACCGTATATCTTTTGGTGTACAAGATTTGGATGATAAAGTCCAAAAAGAGATACATCGTGTTCAACCGTTGGAACTAACCAAAAAAGCTGTAGATTTGGCTAGAAAATATGGTATCAACTCAATCAATACAGACTTTATCTATGGACTGCCATATCAAACACTTGAAACATTTAAAGCCACACTAGAACTATCTACAGAGCTAAATCCTGAGAGAGTAGCAGTGTTTAACTACGCTCATGTGCCTTGGCTGATGAAGACTATGCGTAAGTTTGATGAGACAACTCTACCAGCTCCAGAAGTCAAGCTAGAGATATTTCAATATACTATAGATTTCTTTGAGTCTCACGGATACAAGATGGTAGGTATGGACCACTTTGCCAAACCTACAGATGAGCTATTTGGTGCTATAGAAAAGGGAGAGCTTCATAGAAACTTCCAAGGATATACTACAAAAGGTGGAGCAAACCTAGTAGGTATAGGACTTACAAGTATCGGTGAGGGCAAGAAATATTATGCTCAAAATACAAAAGATATGAAAGTATATGAGAGCAGATTAGATGAGGGTAAATTACCATTTCAAAGAGGTATAAACCTCACAGATGATGATTATCTTAGAAAATCAGTTATTATGGAGCTTATGGCAAACTTCTCTATAGATATAAAAAGAGTAGAAAAAGAGCATAATATCAATTTCCGTGAGTATTTTGCAGATGCGATGGAAGAGTTGGAGCATTTTATAGAAGCAGACATAGTCACTATCAAAGATGAGAAAATCGGAGTAAGTACGACAGGTACTCTACTCATCCGTAATATCGCTATGCCATTTGATGCCTATATGAAGAAATATGCAAAAAGCAAAAAAGCCTTTTCCAAGACGGTATAATCAGAGGATATATGAGTAAACAAATAGAAGATATTTTTGATTTTTCAAAGACTAGTGATGACTGTATCAAGTGTGGTAAGTGTATCCCTGTATGCACAATCCATCAGATAAATGCAGATGAGACTACTTCACCTAGAGGATTTATAGAGCTTTTGGGTGCTTACAAAAAAGGTCACCTAGAGCTTGACCAAAATGCCAAAGATATATTTGAGAGCTGTTTTCTATGTACTCAATGTGTAGATGTATGCCCAAATTCACTTCCAACAGATATGGTCATAGAAGAAGTCAGAGCAGATATAGCAGAGAAGTTTGGTATTTCGTGGTTCAAGAGAGGCTTCTTTTTCTTACTCCGTAATCGTAAGATTATGGATTTTGTGATGAAGTTTGGATATGCCTTCAAAAGCTGTGCATTGAGTCAAGACAAAGAAGATAGAGGACTTAGGGCTAGATTTTCACTTCCTATGGTCAAAAAAGGACGACTCCTACCATCAATGGCAAAAACAAGCTTTCTAAATAGCTATCCTGAAGAGATAATAGCCAAAGATATAGGACAAAAGAGGCAAAGAGTAGCACTATTTATCGGTTGTCTAGCCAACTACAACTACAAAGGTATAGGCGATAGCTTAGTAGATATATTAGCAGACCTAAACATAGATATATTTATCCCCAAAAAACAATTATGCTGTTCAGCCCCTGCGTATTTCACAGGAGATATGAGTAGTGTAGAGTATATGACCAAGAAAAATATAGAGTACTTTGAGACATTTATGGATGAATGCGATGCTATGCTTATCCCAGAAGCTACTTGTTCGGCTATGATTACTCATGATTGGGCTATATTTTTCGCCAATCACGATATGCCAGATTGGGAACACCGTGCCAAAGAGGTAACCAAAAAGATATTTATGGCTACAGTATGGCTACACGACAATACTCCACTAGAAGATGTACTAAAAGCCAAAGGTCATATATTTGATGAGACTATCACATATCACGACCCTTGCCACGCCAAAAAAGTACAAGGAATATACAAAGAACCAAGAAATCTATTGTCTCCAAACTACAATCTAATAGAGATGAGTGACTCTGATAGATGTTGTGGATTTGGTGGAGTTACAATGCAAACAGAAAAGTTCAAATTTGCACAACTAGCAGGATTACCAAAAGCACAAATGATAAAAGAGACCAAAGCCCACTTCGTAAGTGCCGAGTGTTCAGCATGTAGAGTCCAACTAAGCGAAGCACTAAACCACGCAGAAGTAGATACAATATTCAAAAACCCACTAGAGTTAATATCTGAAGCACTAAAAAAATAATGGCATTAAAGATGAATTACGACCTAGAAGATGCCCTAAAAAGCTATATCTATCTTCTAAAAGAGTCAAGATACTTCGATGCCCACGAAGCACTAGAAGAGGCTTGGCACCCTCTAAGACTATCAAAACACCCATTAGCAAATCTACTAAAAGGTCTAATCAACGCATCAATAGCATTTGAACACATCAAAAGAGACAAACCAAATGCCAAAGATAAAGCCAAAAGAGTAATAGCATCATACGATAGACACATACATATATACCAAAAAGATATAGAATATTATGAACTATTTGGGGAAGCTATAGGATTAGTTAAGAATGAAATTATCAATAGGAGCATAGATTGAAACTAAAAAAATTAACCTTAAAAAACTTTAGATGTTATGAAGATTTTGAAATAGAATTTAATGATAAATTGAATGTGATAGTTGCTGAAAATGGTGCAGGGAAGACGACTATTTTGGATGCTGTGGCGATTGCTTTATCTCCTTTTATTACAGGATTTGATACTGGTACTTCAAAAAACTTTAAGCGTAGTGATGCACGATTAAGTATAAGTGAAAATAGTAAAAGTGTAATGCAAGAGATGGAAAGTCATTACCCTATTAGTGTAAATGCAGAAGGTATTTTTAATAATAAGAATGAACTATGGACAAGAGAATTGCCTAATGGAAAAAATGCTAGGACTACCAATAAAGAAGCTAAAAACTTAAGTAATTATGCAAAAGAGCTACAATACTTAGTCCGTTCAGACACGAATGATACTGTTTCATTACCTATTATTTCTTTTTATGGTACAGATAGACTGTGGAATGTTGGAGGAAAATCCTATGGAAAAGATGTACAAAGACAATCTATGTCTCGTATGTGGGGTTATAACAGAGCTTTAGAACATACTTCTAGCTATAAAGCCTTTAATACATGGTTTATTGATGAGTCAAAAGCTCAATATGATAAGTTGATTAATCGTATCCAAAATGGTGAAGATATTACAGATACTTCTATTGAAGAGAGTGTTGCTTTAGAAAATATTAGAGAAGCTGTAAATACTTGTTTAAAAATTAGTGAGTGGAGTAACTTAGTCTATAATAGTAAAGCTAAAGAAATTACAGTAAATCATCCTACGCAAGGGACTATTCCTGTTTCTTATCTGAGTGATGGTGTAAGAGGGATGTTAGCGATGACTGCTGATATAGCTTATAGATGTACCAAGCTTAATTCTCATTTAGATAATGCACCTAAAGAAACAGAGGGTATAGTCATAATTGATGAGGTAGATTTACATTTACATCCTCAATGGCAACAAACAGTTATTGCTAGTCTTCAAGAAGCATTTCCTAATATTCAATTTATTGTGACGACACATAGCCCTTTTGTTCTGTCTTCTATTCAAAATTCTGTGATTTATGATTTGGAGGGAAAAGAGCGTACAGATGGGAATAGATTTGTAAATGGTGGATATT
>DAOVZV010000330.1 GCA_030634925.1 Sulfurovum sp. | reverse complement strand
TGTACACCCCAAAAGTAAAATTGATATAATTAACACTAAAGATACTCTACCCATACAGACTCCTTGTAATTGATACAGATTTTAACATAGATTCAATAAAGGTTTATGTATAATTTCACCAATACAAACAAAGGCATTTATAGTGAGCAAAAGAGTCGCGATAGCATTTACAGGACCATCTAACAGTGGCAAAACTACTCTAGTCGAAAAGATTTCAAGAATATTAATCAAAAAATCAAAAGTAGCCATAATCAAAAATGACCCAAAAGACAAAGCACAATTTGACATAGAGGGCAAAGATAGCCATATACTATCACAAACTGGTGCAGAAGTGGTCATCACCTCCCCTACTCGTACCACATACTTCTCTCAAAGAGAAAAGAGCCTAGATGATATAGTAGATATGGTAAATGACTTTGATATTCTACTTGTAGAGGGACTAAAGACCCTACCCTTGCCTAGAATAGCAATATTTAGAGGTGAGATTGACAAGAACTATTTTGATTGTAGTGAAGCCATAGCTATAGATGATAGCATAGATATATCCCTATATCAGATACCATCACAGATAGAGATACTAGACCTCAACAACACAAATCAAATCATAGAGTGGATAAAAATACACGCCAAAGAGATATAAAAAGGATTAAAGATGAATGAAATATTTGAAACTATCAAAAAAGTAGCACTAGAGATAGATGAAGCTATCAAAACAGAAGATTTGGGATATAGTGATAGTGCCAACTCATCAGGAGAAGACCAACTCAAACTAGATGTACAAAGCGATATAATCATAGAAGAAGCATTTGCCAGTGTAGAGATAGTCAAAGATTTGGTAAGTGAAGAGAAAGAGGGAGTATTATCACTACATAAAGATGGTAAATATACTATATGCTACGACCCACTAGATGGCTCAAGCCTAGTAGATGTCAATCTCTCTGTAGGGTCTATATTTGGTATATATGAAGGAGAACTACAAGCATCTAATCTCGTAGCATCTGCCTATGTCGTATATGGTCCTAGAATAGAACTAGTCATAGCCACAAAAGAGTCAAAACCAAAACATTATAGAGTATCAAAAGGTATATTTGTACAAGTAGGCGAAATAGCTATAGACAAAAAAGGCAAACTAAATGCCTCTGGTGGAACTCAACAAAACTGGTCAAAAACTCACAAAACTTTCATAGATAGCCTATTTGCAGAGGGATACAGATTGAGATACTCTGGAGGAATGGTACCAGACTTACATCAAATACTACTAAAGGGTGGAGGACTATTCTCATACCCAGCCACCACAGACAAACCAAATGGCAAACTAAGACAACTATTTGAAGTAATCCCATTTGCATTTGTATATGAGATGGCAGGAGGAGAAGCGATAGACGACAAAGGAAATAGACTAATGCAACTTATACCATCACATCCACACGATACAAGTCCTTGTTTCTTTGGTTCATTGTATGAGATAACAAAACTCAAAGAGGCTTATGGTGTATGACCAAACCCAACTAGACCAATGGCAGATAATCCTATCTCAAAAAAGGTCTATACTAGAAGATTGTCAAAAATCAGAACAAGTAAATAGCTGTAGCAAATGCCCAAAACTACTAGACTGCACCACAAGAGACGAATACATCAAAGCAGTCTATGACAGCATGAGCAAAGGAGAAGGTGGAGGATTTGAGTTTTAGTCCTGATTTTATTCTCTAATACATAAATCTAAATAGCACTTTGGATAAATTATGATAAAATGTTATGATAAAATTTATATTGGAGTGGAGATAGATGAACCAAATAGATAAAGCACTATGAATAAAATACGCAAGACACT
>DAOVZV010000363.1 GCA_030634925.1 Sulfurovum sp. | reverse complement strand
GAGCTATATCTCTATTTCTATTTTTATCCAAAAGATTAAATAGATTTATCTGCTCTTTTGAGTTAATATCGTCTTTATCATAATTTTCTATAGTTATCATCATATCACAAGAAGATATATCAAAAAGCTCCTCACAAAAATAATTCAAAAGCTCTTCTCTAAGTCTATATGAAGCTATCTCATTCAATAAATTTACCAACAGTTTATCATATATTTTATGTCCAACATACTCTTTACTCATATTATCTCTTTTTTATAATTATTTTAAATTATAGTATATAGTTTGTTTGATATAATCATAAATTATTTATATAAAATATATTTTACTATATTTGACTTGATATGTAACTATTACTTCTTCTCAGCAGTCACCACACTAAATGTAATATCAGATAACTCTGTATGAGATTTGATAAATTTATTTATCTCTTCTAGGCTTACATTTTCTATCTTTGATAATTGATTTTTGGAAAATCCTAGTGGTCTGCCGTAATAGTAGTCATTGTACGCTCTGCCTAGTCTTTGTGATAGTGTTTCTGTACGCAGTGGTTCACTTCCTAGTAGGAATTTTTTGGTGTCATCTAGCTCTTCTTGGGTTATACCATCTTTGATGAACTCATCTACTACTGATTGTATTAGCTCTTTGGCTTCTTCTTGTGTACTGAGTTTTGTTTGCATATATCCACTTAGGTATGATACACTTTTTGTGCGTCTTAGAGATGAATATACTCCGTAGGTGAGTCCTCTTTTGACTCTAATCTCTTCCATCAATCTACTTCCAAAACCTGCTCCACCTAGCATATATTCGGCTATTTTTGCTAGATATTGGTCTGGATTTGCATAAGAGTAGTCAAACGGTGAGCCAAAGAATATATAGGCTTGTTGGGTATCTTCATATATCTCTACACTCTCTTTTTTGTTTGATGCTTTGATGATTTTTATCTCTTTTTTATCAACTTTTGGGAATATTGGAATTATCTTTTTGAGATACTCATCTAATTTATTTTCTGTTATATCTCCACCCACTACAGCTATGAGATTATTGTATCCTATATGAGATGAGATAAATGATTTAATATCAGTCAATGATATATCTTTGATACTCTCAATAGTTCCATCATAAGGTCTAGCCAAAGCAGAACCTTTGAATAGTGTAGCCCTTAGAGATGTCCCTGCTATATAGTTAAAATCACTTTTTTTGTGTGTTAGCCAACCTATCTTTTGATTTTTGATATGCTCTAGTGCTTCATCTGTGTAGTTTGGGTCTTTTAATAGCTCAATCACTCTATCTATAGCATAATCAAACTCACTCTTTAGAGCCGATACCTCTACTACAAAACTCTCTCGTCCTACATGCACACCAATATCTACAGCGTGAGCATCAAGTTTTGTAGCAAATCCTACGCTACCATCTTTGCTTGTACCCTCATTGAGTATCTATGCTGACAAATCAGCCAATCCATCTTTTGTATCGTTTAAATGCCCTGCATTTGTAAATACCAACTGCATAGAGACGATAGGTATATATCTACCCTCTTCAAACACTATTGGTACTTTAATATCGTTAATCT
>DAOVZV010000028.1 GCA_030634925.1 Sulfurovum sp. | reverse complement strand
TCTACTTTATCATTGATAATAATTGGTTTTAGATATGTTAGCCATAATGATTTTATATTTTTGTGTTCAAAATATAATGATTTTTTCGTTTTATAAACTCTATTCCAATCCACTATATTTTGAGGTGTATAATCTTCTCCAAATTCACTTTTTTCATCAATATCTTTTGTTGCATCAAGCAAAAATCTAAAGTCTTTATCGTCTAGTTGTTCTTTGTCTAAGACATATATATATTTATATCTATCTGTAATCAATAATTGTAAGTTTTTTTCTAATGCTTCTCTTAGTTTACTATTTTCATCCAATGATTTATAGATATTATTCCTCGTAGAATTTATAATCAAATCAGAAATATTTGTTGTTATATTTTCAATATACTCGATACTTGATTTCAGCTCTTCATTCTTTATACTTGAACTTGTCTCTCCAAATAGATTATATATATGGACAGAGCCGATAAGTATAACTACAGCTAAGATTTGAAATAGATGAGTTGCTATTTTATCCTTACATTTTTTAATCATTTTATATACTCCTCCAATTTAGATGGTAACTTTATATTAAATCTTTTTAGTACATCTCTTTTAAATTTAAATTGCATACGACCTTTTCTCCAATAAAGTGCCCCAAAACTATTTTTTTGTCTTTTATAACTTCTATAATGTGTAGAAAATATTGGTTTATCTTTACACTCTTTGCTAATTTTACCAAACTTTTTACCTATCAATAGAACTACTGATTTATTACAACTATTTATGATTTCAAATTTATCACTATTTTTCAACATCTCTTTTGTATCTTTATCTACAAATACCTTTATAGGTCTCTTTTTAAAAATCATCGGAAAAACTTTTTCATATAGATTTAAAGTATAGACATCATCATTAGCATTCAAAATAGTAAAGAGACAAATAAATATTATTAACAATTTTTTCATCAAAAGGTGTACTCCATACTTAGTATAATACTCTTATCTATAGGAGATATTTCCAATGGTGGTAATATGGCAAATGTAGTGGCATCGACTCTATAATAATCTGTTGTTTTGGCACTATCTAGTAAATTTGTCCCCTTTAATGATATAATCAAATCTTCTGAATAGTTATACTTCACTCCTGCACTATAATCATAAAAGTTTTTATTGGATATATTATCTCTATTATAAAGTAACTCATTAAAAATATCAAATTTATTATATGTATTTAGAGTTCTTATGGTAGCTGTATATAATTCGAGGTCTTTTTCTTTTCCTTGAAAATTACTGATTTTTCTATATCCTATATCTATAAATAGTTTATCATATCTATTATAATTATGAGTCCATCTAGTATTAACTCCTTTCATAACTACATATTTATCATAAGTCTCTAGTTTACCTTGACTATTCACTAGTAGATGATTGTTACCTTGTGTATAGTCCAAAACCAACTCATATTTATTATTATCTTTGGTATATATGATATTTTCCAAGATTGTATTTACCTCTTGAGGCTTATGATATACTGTAGGGTTTGCCATAAAGAAGTAACTATTTATTAGATATGGCTCAAGGGTTATCTCTGTATGAGAGCATATTGTTTTGATAGTAAACTCTTTATTTGTAAATGTATAACCTAGTCTATACATAAATAGGTCATCATCTTGTGGTGAGCTATTATTTGTAACTTTTGAATATTGAAGACCCGAAGTTATGATAGAGTTTTGTTTTATAAAATATTGATTTTCCAAAAATATAGTTGTTATAGTTTGTGTATCATTATCTAATATTGGTAATGATATACCATTTACACTAGCTTGGTTAAACTTATATTTCTTCATTCTATACTTTAGACCAGCTATTAGTTTATTTTTGTTTGTATCGAGATTATATTTCAACTCCCCTGTAAATACTGCTGATTTGGTATCAGACTCATTTAGACTTATTGGAAACATATCATAATATGGAGCAGTAGATATAGGTGTAACATCATCAATCATTAGAGCTTTAACTTTTAGATAAGCATAACTAAATAGATAAGAGAAATTATCTATCTTTGCATCATATCCAATATGTATATAGTTTGCATCTACTGTTGAGCTTTCTGGTGAAGCATCCAAACTTAAATCGAGAAATCCATCTCTCTTTTGAGTTATTGCTGTCAATAATATATTATGATTATCTTTGTTCAATGTTGCGATTATCGTTTTGGTATCTTTGTCTCTGGATACTTGTTTATCAGTACTATAATATTTCTTTCTTTTATCATCATTATAAGAGGCAAAAGCGAAATATGACCAATCTTCCAACTCTTCTGTATAGTATCCACTAATATTGGAAGCTCCATAACTACCTCCATTTAGCTCGACCTTGCCACCCTCATCTCTACTTGCACTCTTTGTATATAGTTTGATGAGCGTCATTGTAGATTCTGTAGCGAACTCATAAGTGGGATTTTGGGTATAAATCTCTATATGGTCCACCCAACCTATATTTAAATCACCTAGCATAAACAGACCACTACCATATAATCCTGTACTAATCTCTTGATTATCTATAAAAATCCTCATTTGACTACTCATAAATGGTTGATTTGTACCTGATGAGAAAGGGTCAGGTAAACCATATCTATTTTCATTATACCCAAAAGGATATATTGATTTCAAAATATCTTTTAGATTTTTTATCTGCATTCTCTGTATATCATCTCTGGTATATATAAATGATACACCACTATTTGCTAGTTTTGTTTTTTGGGATAAATCGGTCTTCTTTTCTATATCTTGAAGTAAATTACCTATACTAAAACCATCTGCTTTTGATAAGTTGATAATAGTTAATACCAATAATAAGACTCTATTTACTTTCATCTATTTGTCCTTGTAAAGTAATTCGTAACCATTCAGCATCACTTTAAAAGAACTCTAATTAGAGTATTTTTAGGTGTTTTTTAGCTTAAACAATAAGTTTTTTTCATTTTAATACTAGCTTTTTATCTAAATCAGATATTACTTTAAGAAAAAATGATGGGATGCTGAATGGTTACAGTAATTCTAAACACTGCCCCATCTTTATCATTGAATACGCTCAAATTTCCATTTAAATGCTCGTGGATGATTATCTTTGTCATATATAGTCCTAGTCCTGTTCCATTCTTTTTGTTTTTTGTAGAAAAATATGGGTCAAATACTTTATCTATAATATGACTAGGTATCCCTCCTGCATTATCACTAATGATTAAGCAAATATCTTGTTCATTTTTTTCAAGGGTAATAGTTATTATTTTATCTGCTATCTTGTTTTCAACTAAAGCATCTTTTGCATTATTCAAAATATTGATTAGACCTTGTCCTAACTCATTTGAGTATCCGTCTATATAGCAATTTGGAGATAGTGACATATTTAATATAATATTTTCTTTTTCAAATGAAGGTGATAATATATCTATAGAATGTTTGATAGTATCTATCATATTAAAAATTTTCTTCTCTTTTTGTGGTCTAAAAAAGTTTCTGAAATCATCAATAGTATCAGACATTTGAATTATCTGTTTACTATGTTTAATATTGAAATTTTCTATCGACATATCATCTAATTTGTTTAATTTATATTTTAGAACTACTCCTTGACCCAAAATAGATAGATGACTTAGTGGTTGTTTCCACTGATGGGCTATCATACTTATCATCTCTCCCATTTGAGCCAATCTACTTTGTTGAAGCATTATCTTATCTTTTTCTCTATTCTTTGCTACTTCTTCTTTTACTTTATCTTCCAATGAATTGTTTAATATTTCAAGCTTTTTTTGAATATTTTTGATTTCTGTCAAATCAACTACACTAGTTACTCTTGTAGTTTTATCTATTTGAGTTCCTTGTACCAACGCAGGAAAAGTACTACCATCTTTTCTCATCATCAATAGTTCATAAGGCTTTTGAGAATGTATTAACTGCTTTTTGAGGAAACTATGCTCAGATGGATGTACCAAATCCAAAGCTCTTTTATTTTTTACATCTGATACAGAATTATAACCATACATATCCAATGTAACTCTATTGGTATCTACTAATCTTCCATTTTTGAAGATTGTCAAAGAGTCAATACTACTATTGAGTAATTGATGTAACTTTTTATTGTTATTTCTAAAAATCAACATAATTGATAATACTAATAAAAATAAAAACAGTCCTATAGTCTGCCCTACCAAAGTATAATCAATAATAACCTTTTCTACTAAACTATATTTCCATTTTGATATAATTTTCTTCTTTTGAATATCAGTTATAGAGTGTATAGCTCTATTTATAATTGAATATAATATGGGTTTATTTTTATCTACAAAAAGAGTGAGGTTCATAGTTGTACCCATAGTTCCTGATACTTTAATGCCCTCTATATTCAAATCATTGATAGTATATTCAATCATTGATAAACTACCTATAAAAATATCATATTTCCCACTTTTTACTCCAAGTAATCCATCTTGTGGAGATTTACAATTTATGAAGTTTATATCAGGATATTTTTTATAAATATCTACCTTAAATCCTGCACCATCAATAAAGGCTATTTTTTTATCTTTAAAATCATTCAAATCATTCAAAGTATCTATAAAAATATAATTCTCTCGTGCAACTAGAACTAAAGAATTTTTTATATAAGTATCTATAGCTTTATAATTTTTTCTCAAGACCATATCTCTTGCATCTCCTGAGATAATATCAACACCAACTTTTTTGGAAAGCTCTAAAGTATCAATCCAATCTTTTGTAATCATTTTGTTTAATTTTAAGTCTAATTTATTTTCAATAATATCTATATATTCAGATACAATACCAATATATTTACCATCAGAATTAAATGCCTCAAAGGGAAGCCAATTTGGGTCACCTGCATAGGTAAAGACATTTTCTTTTAAGTATTCTTTCTCTTTTTGTGTTAGTTCTATATTAGTTGCCCATAAACTAGTAATCCCAAATATATACATTAATAATATTATTCTCATTTTCTATTTTCCCCATTTTAAACTAAATCCCAAATAATTGTACCAAAAGTATCCAAAATATAGACTAAAAGCTTACTATCAGTACATTATCGCTAAAGTATAAAATTATTAATCAGGAGAAGAGAAGAGATGAAAAAATATATAATATATGTAGCTATTGTAGCATTGGTAGTATTTGGAGTTTACAAAAAGGTTTATATCCCCAAGCATACTTATGAGACCACGGTAGCCGTGAAAGCAGATATGGATGTCCGAGTCAATGGTGTGGGAAATGTGGGTGCAAAAGATATTTATAAGATTGGCTCTATCTATGGTGGAAAAGTATTGGATTTGATAGTAAGCGAGGGTGATTTTATCAAAAAAGGCACGATTATCGCTACTATTGATAGCATAGATTTAAAGGACAAGATAGATGAAGCCATAGCCATTTTGGCAAAATCAAAAAGCGATAGTGAGGGGCTGAGTATAGATGAACAAAGTGCTATAACAGCGTATGAGTATGAAAATCACATATTTATCAAAAACAAAAAGCTATATAAACAAGGCTCACTAGCAGAACTAAATTACAAAAAATATAAGACACTTAGAGATATAGCAAAGCTCAAAATAGCTACTATCAAGTCCAAAATCGTCTCTTTTGACAAACAGATAGAACAGATACAAGCCAATATTAATGGACTCAAAAAGAGACTATCTAAATATACTATTATCTCTCCAGTAGATGGTTATATCGTCAAGAAATCTATCTCAAACTACCAAATAATCTCACCAAATCAGACTATCATAGAGATAGTAAATCCCAAAGATATTTGGGTAGAGACCTATATTGATACACGAATGAGTGGAGATGTCAAGATAGGAGACAAAGCGATGATAAAGCTTCGTTCATCTGATAAGAAGGTAGCAGGGAAAGTCGTCAATATCAAGCCTATCAACAACAGCGTAACCAACGAGAGAGAAGTAGATGTGGCATTTGATGATTTAAAGATACCATTTTACCTAGAAGAACAAGCTAGTGTATCTATCAGCACCAAAAAGCTAAAAAACATCATCAAAATACCTACCAAAACACTAATAATATACAAAGAAAAAACAGGTGTTTGGATACTAGATACAGAGAGTAAAGCCAAGTTTGTACCTCTTGATATTTTGGCATACCAAAGAAAAGATGCAGGGATTAAAGAGTTTGATATATCCAAAAAAATATTGATACCAAATCCCAAGAAAAAATCACTCTTCAACGGGATGAAAATCATCAATGATTAATCTAGCTTATAAGGATATAACACACTCACTTAGCAAGTTTATCATCACAGCTATTAGTGTGGGTGTACTGCTAGGTATCGTGATTATTATGATTGGTGTTTATCGTGGTATGGTATTTGATGCCGAGGTTCTAGTGAGCGACATCAAAGCTGATATTTGGGTAGTCCAACAAGATACACTAGGACCATTTGCCCAGACATCCAAAGTACACGAAGACTTGAAGCACCAAATATCTTATCAAGACGGTATCAAAGAGTCAGGGGCTATCACATTCCAGACCTTTCAGATGATAAACAAGGGCAAAGACTTCAAAGTAATGCTCATAGGATATGACCCATTTGGCAATATAGAAGTCATAGACAACAAAAAGCTCATAGAGGGTAGAGTGATAGAGAAATCCCACTACGAATTAGTCGTATCACGAAAAACAGGCTACTCTCTAGGTGAATTTGTCAAGCTAGGCAGAGAGCATTACAAAGTAGTAGGCATCACCAAAGACACCGTATCAAATAGTGGAGATTATCTCATATACACAAGTCTAAAAGATGCTCAAATACTACAATTCACCTACACCAACGAACGAATTAGAAGCGATGAAAAAAGAGGTATCAAAGGCTCAAATCCACATCTTGTCAATGCTATCATAGCCCAAACCAAAGATGGGTTCAATGCCACAACAGTAGCTAGAATGATAGAACAGACCACACACAAAAAGGTCTTTACCAAAGAGGAACAAACTAGACTTTTGCTAGAGAAAGTAATCAAAAAAAGCTCCAAACAGATAGGTATGTTTACAGTCATTCTCATACTCGTATCAATCGTGATTATCGCTTTGATTATATACACAATGACCCTAGAGAAGATAAAAGAGATAAGTATCCTCAAACTCATAGGCATACCCAATTTCACTATATCTATGATGATTATAGAAGAGACTCTAGTATTGGGAGTGTTGGCATTTATCAGTGGAAATATGTTCGCAAGACTAGTCACAGGTGGGTTTCCAAAGAGAATATTACTAGAACTTAGTGATGCCTTTGGTCTATTTGTTGTGATTTTAATATCTTCTGTGTTTGCATCACTATTTGGGATATACAAAGTCATCAAAACAGACCCAGCAGAAGCCATTGGAGGTTGATATGAGTAATATAGCGATAAAAATAGAAAATCTTAGCAAATCATTTGGCAAAGGTGAGAGCAAAGTAACAGTCATAGAAGGTGCAGATTTTTCTCTAAACAAAGGAGAGTTTGTATCATTAGTAGCACCAAGTGGAGCAGGAAAAACCACTCTACTTATGATGCTAGGATGTGTACTAGAACCCACAAGTGGCAAAATCACAATAGGTAGCGAAGTAGTCTATGACGATGAGTGGAAAGTAAAAGACGACAGAGAACTTAGACGCAAAAAAATAGGCTTCATCTTCCAAGCCCACTATCTCATACCATTTCTAAACATAGAAGAAAATATCAAACTACTCCCATACCAAAACGGCGAAAGCAAAAAGGTAGTAAGAGAAAGAGTCGATAAGATTATGGACTACCTAGATATGAAAGACAAGATGAAAAGTATGCCCAGCGAACTAAGTGGAGGACAAAACCAAAGGATAGCCATAGCAAGAGCATTGGCAAACCAACCAGACATCATACTAGCAGACGAACCCACAGCAGCGTTGGACAAAAAAAGAGCCATCAGCGTAGTACAAATGCTCAAAAAAATCACAAGAGAACAAAATGTAACAATCATAATGGTCACACACGACGAGACTCTATTGCCATATTGTGATAAAGTATTACATATCGTGGATAAGAAGATTGAGGTTGTTGTGGTTGAGGATGGAAAATAGCTATTAATTCCTAATAATCTTGTCCTTGATTTGGGAGAATACGATAATAAAAAAGTTTGAGCTGTGAAAGTGTTGGCTTTTTATATATTTTATGCAAGGGCTTCTAAAACCTCTTGATTTTCTAGTAAAAATGTATCCATAAATTTACTAGCTTCATCTGCTTCTTTTGCTCTTTGAAGGTACTGCTTATTAAAGTCTGCTATCTCTTTAGTTATTTGGCTTATTTGTTTTAATTTATTTGTAATCGAAGTATATTTTTTATAAAGTTTTACTTCTTTTTCCAAAAAAGTAATTATTTCTATATTTTCAATTATAATATATTTTATTAAAGAAAGCAAATTACTAGCCTCTTCTATCTCCCATCGCTCAAAATTATTTTTAAGAACCTCTTCATTATAATCTCTAAATAAACTAACTTTTTCAATTATATTTTGACATATATTATTTATATACTCTTTCTCTTTAGCAGTTAGAGAAAAGTCATAATTTTTATTCTTTTCTATCTTAGACTTAGGTTGATTTTCTGCAATATATTTATATTCATCAAGAGAAACATTAGAAGTATTCATCATCAATACACTCAAAGCTTCTACCAACATTCTCTATCCTTTATTTTTATTTAATTTTACCTATTTTATTATTTACTTTGCCTTTAGTATATAAATAGC
>DAOVZV010000241.1 GCA_030634925.1 Sulfurovum sp. | reverse complement strand
TCACTTCTTTAAAGAGTTCGTCACAATGTCACCAAATATGGTCAAAGAGCAGACAAGAAAACATATAGAACTTCTAAAAGAGTTCTCCAAAAAGTATGATATAGTATTTATAGCACCAATCATCATCACCAAAAAAGATGGGTACTACAAAAACATAGTCAAAATCACACCCAAAAGCATAAGGTATTATGAACAACAGATACTATTACCCTATGAACACTGGAACGAAAAAGCATTTTTCTCAAACCCAATAGCCCCACTCAAAGAGCCAATGAGTTTCACTCTAAAAGGCTTCAAAATAACAGTAATGGCAGGATTTGAGCTACACTTTGACCACTTTTGGCAAAGCGTAGCAGAGAAAAAGACAGATATAGTACTCATCCCCACAGCATCTACATTTGGCTCACACAATCGCTGGAGAGAGATAATAAAAACAAAAGCATTCCTACACGGATGCTATATCCTCCGAGCCAATAGACTAGGTGAACATATAGAAAAAGATATAAAATGGAAATTCTACGGTGATACCATGCTCGTATCTCCAAGTGGAGAAGTAGATATGATGCTAGAAGACAAAGAATCAATGCTAATAGAAGTAATAGAAAAATCAAATATAATAGAACATAGAAAAATATGGGGATTTGAAAAAGAGTTGAGGATACGAGAGGTGTTATGATACAATACAACAAAAAGGATAATTAGATGATAGCATTAGAACAACAAAATTATTTATATATAGATATACCTAGTTTTAGTGATAGCTCTTTTATTAAAACAATAAATCAATATATTACAACTTTTCAAAAACTAAATCAAACTAGAAAATTTCTCAAAAGTATATTTCAAAATTTTGATACTTTTGTGATTATAAATAGTTTGAATAGTAGTGAAAGAATAGACCACTTTTTAGAAACTTTGGAAGATATAACAGATATTAACGAAGATATATTAGAGAATAATATTTTTTCACAATGGCATACTTATCCTTTGTATTATTTAGTAGATAAAATAGAAGATTGGAATATGGCTACACAGGGACTTTTGACAGGATTAGATGCAAGATTAAAACATCAAGTAAAATATCCAAATGATAATTGATAAAAGTTCAAAATATACGAGAGATGTACAAAAATTAATTAAATCAAATAGTTTGAGCTTAGTCAAAATAGAAGCTTGTGAAAAATTATTTGAAGAAGATTATAAGCATATATCTCTAAGGTATCATCAAATCAAATGTAAAAAAGATAAAAATAGATACTCTATATCTATACCAAATACACAATATAGAATTTTGGCTACAGTGATTGATAATATAGCCTATTTTAGAACACTACTTAATCATAAAAGCTATGATAGAATAAATAAAAACTGTTAGAGGATAAAAAAATGACAAAACAACAATACTTCAATAGACAAATTCAGCTTTGGGGTGAGGATACTCAGGAGTCTTTGCAAGATAAGAGGATAGCTATTATTGGTTCTGGTGGATTGGGTTGTAGTTTGGCTTTGGCTTTGGGTAGTAGTGGGGTTGGTTATATTGATATAGTTGATTTTGATACTGTATCTGCTCACAATATTCATAGGCAGATAGCTTTTACTCTAGCAGATGAGGGTAAGAACAAAGCAGAGGTTACGGTCAATCTCATTCATTCGAAAAATCCTTTTGTGGAGGGTAGGGCGTTTGATATGGCATTTGATGAGTTCAAGGCTTTTGGATATGAGTATGATTTGATATTGGATGCTACTGATAATCTACCTGTACGAGGAGAGATAAATAAATTTGCAAAGGCTAGTGGTACTCCGTGGGTTTATGGTAGTGTAGAGGAGTTCAATGCTCAGGTTTGTTTTTTTGATGAGGCAGATTTCGAGGTATTCAATATGTCTGACCACAAACCAGCAGGTATTACAGCACCTATTGTGATGCATACGGCTTCTCTTCAGGCGAATTTGGCTTTGCGTTATTTAGCAGGGATGAGTGTGGTCAAGGATAAGTTATATTATCTATACTTTGACAAGAGTGGAGAACTAATCACTCAAAAGTTTGGTATGCCAAAAGCTTAATCCAAAATATGATAAAATAACAAAAAATTTAAGGAATTACGATGAAATTGAAAGCACTTTTTTTATCAGCTATGATACTATTTGTAGGTTGTACGCAAGAGACACAAAATAGTATTAGTCGTTCGTTACAAAACTGGACAGGTACAAATGGTGTACTTGATGTATATGCAGGAGATAAATTGGTACATAAGTTTATACACATAGATAAATTATCTACAGCAAAAGGTACAAATGATGGTGGTAATAGACCTTATCGTTATGGTTATGGTATAGATGATTTGAACCTCAATGGTATCAAAGATGATGGAGAGAAAAAAGTATATTTTGAATTTTCTGATTACTCTACTTCTTATATCTTTTATGAAAAAAACTAGGAGAGTATAATTATGAAATTTATCTCCACAAAAGAAGCACCACAAGCGATAGGACCATATTCACAAGCTGTAGAAGTCAATGGTTTCATCTATACATCAGGACAGATAGCACTTAATGCAGAGGGTCAAATGGTAGCTAGTGATGTTGAAAATCAGACACATCAAGTGATGAAAAATCTATTTTATGTTCTCGAAGCATCTGGAGCTCATTTTAACGATGTTATCAAGACAACTATATTTCTAGCAGATATGAAAGATTTTGACAAGGTAAATGCTATTTATGCTCACTATTTTGGACTTCATAAGCCAGTTAGAAGTACTGTAGC
>DAOVZV010000186.1 GCA_030634925.1 Sulfurovum sp. | reverse complement strand
TAATCATCCAAATCATACTCTTCTCCTATCAATATAGGAGTGTTCAAATCTATACCATCCTTGATAAGAGATTTGATTTTGGCTATTGAATCATTCTCTATAGTCTCTGATAAAATACTCATAATTTATCCTTTGTTGTTAGATTGATTTACCCAAAAGGGTTTACTCCACCCATCATCCCCATAGCTTGGGATTTTTTGTTGTCTTCTACCATTTGACTGACATCGTTGAATGCAGAGATTAGAAGTATTTGTAGGTATTCTTTGTCTTCTAGTAGAGTATCGTCTATAGTCAAATCTATCACTTCACCTGTACCATCGGCTGTAATCTCTATGAGACCACCACCTGCTTTGGCTGTAAGTTGTAGATTTTTGGATTGTTCTTGCATCTGCTTGGCTTTGTCTTGCATCTGTTCCATCATTTTGGACATATTGCCCAAATCCATACCTTCAAACATTATTCTAATCCTTCAAAAGAGTCTGCTATAGAGTTATCATCTTCTAATATCACTATCTTTGGTTTGTAATTGTCTGCTTCTTGGGTACTCATAGAGGCATAGGCTATGATAATAATCTTGTCCCCTTTGTGTACTTTCCTAGCAGCTGCACCATTGAGACAAATATCACCTTTGCCTCTCTCTCCAGATATGATATAGGTAGAAAATCTCTCGCCATTATTGACATTGACTATATCTATCTTTTGCCCTACACGCATATCTACAGCATCCAATAAATCTCTATCAATAGTGATAGAACCTACATAATTGAGATTTGCATCGGTTACCGTAGCCCTATGTAGTTTGGAATAAAGCATTGTAATATTCATCTTTATAAACTATCGTGCCATAGACGCAGGAGGTGTAGCTTCACCCCATGCTTCATCGTCGATTACATATTCTGATACTACTTCTCCACCGATGATATGCTCATCTATAATTCTATCTATTTTATCTTTTGTCAAACCTACATACATAATATGTCCTGGTTCTACTAGCATCACTGGTCCTTGCTGACAACGATTGAGACAACCTGTCTGGATAGGACTAACCGTGGCTATGATACCCTTTTGCATTAGAGTCTGAGCTAGGTGTTGAAAGAGTTGTTGAGACTCTGGATTGTCTGCTTTTACACAAGATGGCTTTGGCATACCAGGAGGTGCTGATTGCTGACATTTAAATATATAAAACGCTGGTTGAGGTATTGCAGTTAGCATTATTATTCCTTTTGAAGTTAATTGAGAGTATTTTACTCTGATTTGCTTAATGGTAGTTTAGATATTCATATTTCTCAATAGTCCGTCGTTGATATTGTATATCATACCGTGAATATTTAGCTCTTTTCCTGCGTCTATGGCATTTTTGACTGTTGTGATATTGAGTACATTTCTCACTTGTTCTTGTACATTTAGCTCACAAAGTCTATCAAATCTGAGCTGTTGGTCTGCGATAGCATCTAGTTCTGTAGCGTGAAATCTATGTACATCTTGAATATGTCTCAACCAATTATCTATGAGACCATGTTGGTTGTCATCCATAGATGCCTTGACTCCACCACAACCATAATGACCACAAACGATAATATGCTTTACCTCTAGTACCTCAACGGCATACTGTATTACAGATAGTGCATTTAGGTCGGTGTGGACTACTACATTGGCTATATTTCTATGTACAAAGACATCTCCAGGAGGGAGGTTTACTATCTGATTGGCAGGAACTCTGCTATCAGAACATCCTATCCATAAGTATTTTGGACTTTGTTGTAATGATAAGTTATAGAAGAAATCAGGGTCATTTTTTGTGACTTTTTCTGCCCACTCTTTGTTGTTTTTTAATATTTGTGTCAAAGTATCCATATATTTTGTTCCTTTAAAATTTCTTAAAATAGTATATCATACTCTAGTAAACAGTTTATTATATTAATAGGTTACAATGGTATTATGATTTATTATATATACAAACCCAATGACCCTGTTTTTGTTCAGAGTGCCAAAGATTATTTGGTAGATAGATTGAAAGAAGAGAGTGTATCTTATATATCTATAGATGTACTTGATAGCATAGATGTAAGCTCAATCACTCATCTGATAGTAAGTGGAGAGGAAGATGAGATAAAGAGAGTGATACTGTTTGCCAATACACACAACCTAAGTGTAGGTATCATTCCTAGTCCCACACAATTGGATATTATGCGTACATTTGACCTCCCATCAAAGATAGAAGATGCTTTATCTCTTGCATTAGTTCCATCAGACAAAAAGATAGATTTGTTATACTGTAACGATACTCTCGTACTCCAAGAGGTAGTCATAGGTGACGCTCCACCTCTTAGTCAATTTGAAAATAGACTCAAAAACCAAAATATGTTCCAAAGAGTTGGACTGTTTTGGCAAACTATGACCAAAATACACAAGCTCACACATACACAGATGAAAATCACACACAGCAAAGACCAAGAGACCAAGCTATCAGCCGTAGGAGTAGTAGGACTCATCTATAGCAATGCCACCTTTGCATCCAATCTACTATCAAAAGAGCTCAATTCCACAGATGGAAGAGTGACTATGGTGATACTATCTCCTATATCTGTAGTACAATATATGCGTTATCTATTTCGCTCATTAGTCTCACATATCAGACCCAAAACACTACCCAAATCAGTAGGATATATCCAAAGCAACAATATACAAATAGAGACCAAAAAACCACTAAAAGTAGCTATAGATTCTAGTGAAAGTATAGAGACACCCATATCGCTTAGATGTGAAAAACAAGCACTAGCATTGAGTGTCGGAGAGAAATTTTGGACTAGACAAAGCAAAACTACATCTAGCAAAGATAGTATCAAGATAGACCACCTACCACGAGATGAAGAGAGTTCAAATTACCTAAGCAAAGCCATACCACTATTCTCTCACGCATCACAAGAGCAGTATTCATCTCTATTTCGCAATCTAAGAGAAGAGGGAATACTCAATAGTACATTTATGATACTCCTCATACTAGCCACGATGATAGCCACATTTGGACTATTTATCAATTCAGGTTCAGTAATCATAGGTGCGATGCTTCTAGCTCCACTAATGCAACCAATAGTAAGCCTAAGTATGGGAGTACTAAGACAAGACAACACAATGCAGATAAACGGTATCAAGACCATTGTAGTAGGAGTACTAGCAGTACTTCTCACCTCTGCTATCATCGCATTATTTACTCCCATAGAGAGACTCACTACAGAGATGATAGGACGACTTAGTCCTACTATACTTGACCTGTTTGTAGCGATAGTATCAGGAGTAGCAGCAGGATATGCCAAATCAAATGAAAAGATACTAAGTTCTCTAGCAGGAGTAGCAATCGCAGTAGCATTAGTCCAACCCATAGCAGTAGATTGGAGATGAGGATGGGGGGTTGATTGTTCTATGTTTTCTAGTGCATTTTTGTTATTTATCACCAACCTAGTAGGCATAGTATTGGCCACAGCATTTACATTTATGCTATTAGGATTTTCACCACTACACCTAGCCAAAAAGGGTATCATAATTTGGCTAC
>DAOVZV010000038.1 GCA_030634925.1 Sulfurovum sp. | reverse complement strand
GCATCATATCTGCTGTGAGTACGCCTTTGGTTGTTTGAATTTGGACTAGTTTTTTTATCTCTTCTTCTACTCCAGTTCCCTCTACTGTGACTATCATCTTGCCTTTTGATTTGTCTCCGAAGTGATAATCACATACATCACCCTCTTCTAATCTTGCTTTGAGGTCATCATAATTTTCTTGCTTTACTTGTATTACTATGCTTGATATATTCATCTTTTTATGCCTTTTATTTTATGTTCCAAACCATTATGGTACTGTCATCACTAGATGAAAATAGTCTATTTTCACCTTCAAATATGATACTGTTTAGTGTACTCTTTTGACCTTGGAGTTTGGCTATTTTGGATTTGCTTTGGGTATCAAATATCTCTATGTTGTTCTGTTCATCCATAGCAAATGCTACTCTTTTGGTACTAGGACTCAATGCTGTAGCGTATATGAGAAATGAACCCTCTATGTAATATCCTTTGGTACTAGATAGAGTATATAATGAACCTCGTCTATCTTGTCCTGCTCCTGATATTGTATCTTTTTTGAAATCTACTTTATATACATTATCTACATTTAGTCCTTGCAAGTCTGTAATAAGCTTCCCTGAGTTAGTATCTATCACACTTAGAACTCCACTCTCACATGAGAATACGGCTTTGTCTCTAGTATCATTGAGTGAAAAATCAGAGAATTTCGATTGACTTAATTGAACTCTATATACTACTTTTTTGTTTTTTATATCAAAAAGTATAGCCTCATTGCTAAGTAATCCCAATAATATATGCTCTTTGTCTATAAATCGTGCTTTGATTGATAATATCTTATCTTCTGGGCTGATTACTTGTGTAGTGATATTATTTTCATCTATCCACATATTGACATATCCACTTTTGCCACTATTGCTTAGTATTAGGTATCTATTGTCTATCCTATCTACTGCGTATATCTTTGCAGGTAACAAATCTCCCATAAAGTCTTTTACATTAGATAAAATTACGGTTTTTGTAAAAGTTTTGTTTTGGGTATCATATACTTGCATCACTCCACTATCTGTAGCTATGATTAGCTCTTTTTCTTGGAGTATCATATCTGTAACTCTGCTTTTGGCTTCTATCTCGTAGCTAGGTTTAACTATCTGGCTTTGTGACAGACTCAAAACCAATATCAATATAAAAAAACTTCTCAACTTATCTCTTCCTTTTGTGGTAATGGCTTGATGATATACTCTATAGCCCTTGTTGGACATCTACTAATACAAAATCCACAACCAGTACACTTATCACTATCTATAACAGGGTTAAACATACCATTAAATAGTATAGCATTATCTATACAAGGCTCTTTGCACGAGAAACATATCACTCCGTGGTGGGCTACACAACTCTCTAGTGATATGATAAACTGTACATTGAGATTTTCGCTCGTATGAGTATTTGCCAAATCCAATACTCCCATATCACACGCGATGGCACACTCATCACAAAAAGTACAACCATTTTTATTGAATTTGATAAATGGAGTACCATCGGTATCTATGGATATAATCTGTTCATCACAAGAAGCAACACATGCTTTATCTTCACATTTGATACACTCATTCTGAAAAATAGACTCATCTAATCCATAAGGAGGTCGCACCTTTTGAGGTGCTTTCTCCTTATTTATTGGTTTGGTGAGATTAGTTAAAAATTCTCGCCTACTTGCCACTATTAAACACCCTCGTTCATAGTATCCAAAAGAGTAGATTTTGATTTATCTGTATTCTCTCCAAAGTCTGGTCTAAATGTATTTGCTACATCTGTCTTAGTCTTTGATTGTGGAGCATGACACTGACTACAGTTAAATCTACCTTGATACAAAGTATCAGTTTTTGTAGGTTTTGCTATTACAATATCACTTGTATTTCCTAGTTCAGTTCCTAGTACTTTACCCTCTTTTAGAACATTACCATCTTTCATAACAGTATGAGGTCTATAGTTTGTAAAGTGAGTCTCTGATATAGGAGTTGCTCCCATACTTTTTGCAACATCTGGCATATGACAATTAATACATTGGTTATTTGTCGTAGTGATAGGAAGTAATCCATCTACAGAGTGAGGTATCATAGGAGGAGCGTCTGTAAATGCTCTCTCAAACTTAGTAGAAGTACCAGCTGTTGGTCTAGTATAATCTGTCTTGTCACCCTCTGCTTTTACTTCATCATATAGGTTTGTCTTTCTTAGTCCTAAACTCTCTTCTGTTACAGACTTTTTGTTACCCAAATCTTCTTTCTCTATACGAGCTTTATCAGAAGAACCTTCATTGAGGTTAATATGAGTTACCTCTGCATCTTTAACTTCTTGTGCTACTATGCTTGTAGTCACACCTACTCCTATCAATAAAGCACCCATTACTACTGTTTTCATCATATTCATTATTTTCCTCCTGTTTTAAAATCTCTAATATTAAATCCTAGTGCGTCATCATCGCACACATCTATACATCTTCCACAGTTTGTACACTCTCCACTTGTGACTGATATACTCTCTTTGTTTATCATAGACAAAACTTGATTCTCTGGACATACCACTTTGCAGTTCATACAGTTGGTACACGCTTCATGGTCGTGCTTGACTCTGATGATACTCTTTGCTCCAATTATGGAGTATGTAGCACCCAAAGGACACAGATGACCACACCATCCGTTCTTGACTCCAAACAAATCAAATAATAGTATTCCTACTATCAAAGCCCATCCCATACCAAATCCAAAGATAACTCCTCTTTGCATAATAGTAATAGGTGATACAAGCTCAAAAGCACTTACACCGACTACAGCTGATACCAAAATACCAACAATCATAATCCAATATCTAGCACTTCTTTTCAAAAAGCGATAATTGACCTCTTCTTTGTCAAGATTGAGTTTTCGTCTAAGCCAATTGGCGAAATCTGTGACCATATTGATAGGACAGACCCAACTACAAAAAGCTCGACCACCAATGACAAAGTAAAAAAGAGTAATAATCAAAGCACCAATCAAAACATCAGTAGCCAATACAAATCCAGTAGCAAATACTTGCAATACATTATATGGGTCTGCTAAAGGAATTATCCCAAAAAGCATAGACGCACCAAATGTACCAGTCAAGATATTCCATCCATAAACATTTGCTCCAATATATAGAACTAATATACTAATCTGTGTAATCCGTCTCAGTAGAAGGTATTTTATACTTTTCAATACTCTACCTCCATATTGAGATAATCAGTTGGGCTTTTTTCACTTCTCTCATCTTTGGTATTTATCTCTTTTGCATCTTTTACTCTCTCTTGGTCTTTGGCATCCCAGCCTTTGACATAGTGGTCTCCTGCTTTACCTTTTGCTATATCATTTGGTAATACAAAAATAGCAGGTTTTTCAGTTACACACGCTTGTTCACATAGTCCACATCCAGTACAAGCACTATCTTGGACTACAGGAAGCAAGAATGCGTGTTTTCCTGTTCTATCGTTTTTTTGATACTCCAAAGTAATAGCTACATCCAAAAGAGGACAAGCCCTATAACAAGCATCACACTGAATACCCCAAAATGCGATACAAGACTCTTTGTGAACTACTGCTAATCCCATTCTTGATTTGTTTATATCCATCTCTTCTTTATCGTTCAAAAGAGATTTCATATCCAAAGCACCAGATGGACATACAGGTACACAAGGAATATCATCACACATAAAACAAGGTACTTCTGTTGGTATAAAGTATGGAGTCCCTATCAATATAGAGTCTCCACCTTTTGCCATCTTCAGAGTGCTATCTCTAGGCTCTCCTGTCTCTTTGTCTATGTTTGTATCTCTATTGCGACATGCCTCTGCACATAATCCACACTTGATACAAGCTTTGAGAAAATCTTCTTCTCTCAATGCTCCAGGTGGGCGAAGTACTAGAGGTGAAGCTTTCACTCCATCACTATATCCACTCCACAACGCGCCACCCAAAGTCGCCAACCCAATACTCTGTAAGCTAGTTACCATAAAGTTTCGTCTATTGTTAGAGTCTTTCACTTACTACGCCTTACTAAGTCTAACAGCACATTTCTTGAAGTCTGTCTGTTTTGACATAGGACAAGTAGCATCAAGACATACTTTGTTGATAAATACTTTCTCATCAAACCATGGTACAAATACAAGACCTTGTGGTGGTCTATTTCGTCCTCTTGTCTCTACTCTAGCTTTGACTTTACCTCTACGAGAATCAACCCATATAAGTCCACCTCTTTTGAAGCCTCTATCTTTTGCATCAGTAGGGTGCATATAACACAACGCTTCAGGTACAGCACGGAAAAGCTCAGGAACTCTCATCGTCATCGTACCACTATGCCAATGTTCTAGTACTCTACCTGTACACAACCACATATCGTATTTTTCATCTGGCATTTCAGGAGGATCCATATACGGTCTTGCAAAGATTTTGGCTTTGTTTGGTAGTGGTTTTTTCTTCTTATCTGTGATACCTGTCAAGTTACCTTGTGACAATGCTTTTGCAAGTGTTCCGTAGAATGCAAAGTCAGTTGCTCCACTCTCTTTTGCATGTTTTGCTGCATACGGGTCATACTTGACATTAAATCTCCACTGAGTCTCTTTACCATCAACTACTGGCCATTTAAGTCCTCTCACTTTGTGATATACTTCAAATGGTGCAAGGTCATGTCCATGTCCTCTACCGAAATCTGCATACTCTTCAAATAGATATTCGTGAATCATAAATCCATAACCCTCAAAGACTTTACCATCACTACCTTTGACATTTCTGCTATCACCTAAACACTCAGAGTTATCATAACCTTGTTGAGGGAATTTAGTAGTATCTACTTTATATGATTTTGCTCTTTTATTTGCAAATAGAATATCAAACATAGTTGCATTCTCATCATATCCCATCTCTTTGGCTTTGGCTACTACATCTGGAAGTTTCTTACCATTTCTAAGTGTAGATTCACCCCATAAATCTTTTACAGTAAATCTCTTAGATAGCTCAACCCATTGCCATGTATCACTCATAGCGTCACCTACAGGAAGTACTTGTTGTCTCCAATGCTGAGTTCTTCTCTCTGCATTTCCATAAGCACCCCATTTTTCATAAATCATAGCAGATGGAAGTACAAGGTCAGAAACTTTGGCAGAAATACCAGGGTAACCATCAGAAGTTACGATGAAGTTATCCATCTCTCTTGCTGCTTTTATCCAGTGAGATGCACTTGCACTATCTTGATAAGCATTACAAACATTTACCCATGCAAATTTGATAACACCATCTTCTATATCTCTATGGATTTTCATAATATGCTGATTACCTACTGGGTTAATCGTACCACTTGGTACATTCCAACCTTTTTCTGTAATAGCTCTATGCTTAGGATTTTTGACCATCATATCAGCAGGAAGTCTATGGCAGAATGTACCAACTTCTCTAGCAGTACCACAAGCACTAGGCTGACCTGTAAGAGAGAATGCTCCTGAACCAGGTTTAGCTTGTTTATTTAGCATAAAGTGAACATTGTACGAAAGTGTATTTACCCAAGTACCTCTAGTATGTTGGTTCATACCCATTGTCCAGAATGATACTACTTTTCTACCTTTTTCAATATATAAATTAGCTAAATGTTGTAGCTTCTTTTTATACTCTTCGATGTCCTCACTTGGGTCACCTTTTGTAGTTTTGGCTGTATATTCTAGTGTATATGGCTCTAGTGATTTTTTGTAATCTTCATAAGAGATTTCCCAGTGCTTGAGTGTACCAGCACTGTTTTTCATCTTGTCACCCTCTTTGTATCCATAAGGCTCTAGTGCTGGAGCTTCTTTTGCAGATATAGTTTTAACCATCTCTTTTGAGATAATCTCCATCTCTGCGTCAGTATATTTACCATCTTTAAGAGACTTATCGCCCTCTCTTCTCATACCATAACCAATGTTGGCAGGTCCTGTTGCAAATACCATGTGTTTATTGACAAAATCCCAATCAATAATCTTCTCAGCTTCATCTCTCATAACTATCTCACGAGCGATATAGTTCCATAGAGTAAGGTCTGTATTTGGAGAGAATATAATCTCAATATCAGCCAAGTCTGATGTTCTATGAGTATATGTAGATAAGTTTACTACTTTTACTTTTTCAGGGTTTGATAATTTTCTATCAGTTACTCTTGACCACAAGATAGGGTGCATTTCTGCCATATTTGAACCCCAAGAAACTATCGTATCAGTAAGCTCAATATCATCATAACAACCACTAGGCTCATCAATACCAAATGTCTGATAAAAACCAACAACAGCAGATGCCATACAGTGTCTAGCATTTGGGTCGATAGCATTTGACCTAAATCCTGCTTTCATCATTTTTTGGGCTGCATAACCCTCCATAACTGTATATTGACCAGAAGCAAATACACCTACGCCCTCAGGTCCTGCATGTTTGAGTGCTTTTTTGATATGAACTTCCATCTCATCAAATGCTCTCTCCCAACTGACTGGCTTAAATTTACCTTTTTTGTCAAATTCACCTTTGTCATTCATACGAAGTAGAGGAGTTTTAAGTCTATCTGCTCCGTACATTATCTTGGCGTTAAAATAACCCTTGATACAGTTAAGACCACGATTAACTGGTGCTGCTGGGTCACCTTTTACTGCAACAATTCGTCCCTCTTTTGTTGCCAACATGATACCACAACCAGTACCACAAAAACGACAAGCTGCCTTGTCCCATCGCCACTTAGACTCAGTCTTAGAGGCTGATGCTTGTGCCTCTACTGGTACAGTAATCCCCACTGCACCTGCAGCTGCAACGGCTGCTGAATTTTTCAAAAAGTCTCTTCTGTTTAATGACATATTTGCTCCTTATTTAGTAGTGTAAAAATAGTAAAAATACTTACTAAGTTTATCGTGATTAATTATATGCTTTATTGACATATATCAAGATTAATTATATATTAAAATTATAAAAAAGAGTCTGATAACCCTTTTTTTATACTATTTGTATCAATAATAGCTGCAAGTGCTTTGATATTTAGCACAGTTACAATATGCTCTTCAATAATAATTATCTTCTCTTTTTTTAGCTTTGTCAATATCCTAGAGAGAGTCTCTGGAGTGATATTGAGTATAGACGCTATTTGGTTGTTTTTGAAATGCTGAAATACTGTAGGATTGTTGTAGATAAGGTCTGCTATCTTGGCTTCTGATGAGAATATCGTCTCTTTGTGAAGTAGAGTAGATAATAGTCTTATCCTCTTTGAGAGAGATGATATAAAAGCTAGAGAAAACTCAAGCTTATTTAGACAAGAATAGAGACTTTTTAGAGGTAATAATCCCAATGTTCCATCTGTAAAAAATTCACAACTAGCAGGGAAAGCTACCCTCTCAAAAGCAGCAAATAGTGCGATAATCTCTGGTGATTGAAAATTATGTATATGTACTTGCCTACCTTGTGGAGATGTCTTGAATAGTCGTACCTCTCCATCAAGAAGTATATGTAAATACTCACTCTCATCACCCTCATAAAAAACTATACTATCTTTTTTGTAATGTTTAATCAGTAGATGTGATTGAAGTAGTTGAAGCTGAGTATCATCAAGTCCTGCAAATAGGCTGATTTCTCGAAGTTGAAGCATAATAACCCTTTGATATTTATCACATTTAGTATAACATATCAATTATAATATATGCTAAAACAGTCCAAAGAGACAATACGCTTTCGAGTATATGGATAAATAGGGTATGTTAATCTAAAATTACTCTAGCATTTGTAGCTTGAATAGGTCTATTATTTGGTCTCTTCATCACCTTTTGGAATAATGCCAATTGCTCTTTTGACATACTGATACTATCTTTCATCACTAACCATCTCACACCCTCTGTACACGGAGGAGTAGTCAATGAACCATTAAAGCGATAATAATCTCTATTTTTGGGTAATAGAGTATTGATTTGATTATTTACATCTTTATTGTGAACACCTGCTTCTAGTGGCATCTTCTTCCACAATCCCTCTAGTACTTTGTTGGACTCTCCTACCTCAAACATCACAGCTACTACAGCCAACTTACCATTGG
>DAOVZV010000017.1 GCA_030634925.1 Sulfurovum sp. | reverse complement strand
TTCTTCACTTTTGATGACGAAATATGGAGTGAGTGATAGATAGGCTAGATACATTGATTTGATAGTCTGTTCGTTGTAGATATAGTCTCTGATACCTGTGCTATCTTTTATCATTTGGGCTAGGTATTTGAATATATCTAACTCTCCATCTAATGCAAACTTCTTAAACTCTCTCTCTAATTGAGAGATATTAATCTCAAAGATATTTTCTATCTCTAGTGCATCTTTGAGGAAATCTATATCTATCCTTTTGACTGTCTCATTGGGTATATGCAGGTTCAAATCAAACCTCCTATCCTTGATAGTCACAAGCCCTAAATAAAACATAAATGATTTAAAATTATTCTCTTTATTCAAGTCCAAAGCACTAAAATCCTGTACAAAATTACTTAGAGATATACTCTCTCCACCGCTAAGCGTCTGTAGTGTAGTGAAGTTGCCATTGCGTTTTTTATTGGTGTAGATTATGCTTTTGAGCTTTGAATAGTCACTTCTTACATTTATATCTATCATCTCTTTGGGGAGTTCATTCTCTGCACGAAATTTATTGATAAAGTAGAGTATCATATCTGTATTGTAGATAGCTTCACTTTTGGCATTAAATTTATAATTATTATACCACTCTTGAAGCACACTAATATCTACCTTTTCATATATCTCAAAGTACTTTAAAATCTCTTCTACTTCACTATTATCTAGCCCCACAAGATTATTAAAATCCTTATGCAACGAGATATTATCACCGATATTAAACCCACTAGTTACATCATACATCGTCATCGGCGTAACACCTGTGATAAACATCCGTCGTATTGGAGCGTTGTTACCTGTAGCACCTGCTTTTAGTACAGTAAATAGTTGTTTGAATGATGCTGTTTTTTTAGAAACAATATTTAGATACTCATCTTGGCTATTTAGAAGTAGTTTATTGGCAAAATTATCATACTCATCTATGAGTAAATAGAGTTTTAGATTATACTCTTTGACATAGACAAATATCGCATCTAGTAGAGCTATAGGATTATCTATATTTGCTATATTTAATTTATATTTTCGGATAAAACTATTTAAATGTCTTAATAGATAACCAAGAAAACTCTCCTCCACATCAGATATATCAATAGCAGAAAAATCAAATCGAAGCACTAGATAGCTACTCGCCTCTTGACTCTTGTGGTCAATGATATAAGTATCTCTAAATATCTCATCAAACTCATCTTTGAAATATATATCATAATAGGCTTCTAGTATCGCGATGAGCAGTGATTTACCAAATCGGCGTGGGCGTAAGAACATCAGGTAACTAGAACTATACTCTTCTATCATTGGTATATAATGAGTCTTGTCTATGAAATAAAAGTTCTCTTTTTGTAGTCGTATGAAGTCACTTATGCCGTAGGGTATTTTTTTCATTTTATGGTCTCCTTTTTTGTTTATTTTCTTAAAAGTTTAGGATTATCTTTTATCCAAAATATACTCTTTCCATCTTTATTCATATTCCATATATTAGAAACTTCTCTTAAAAGTACACAATTTGGATACTCTTTATTATCCTTTTTAAAATTATGGATAATATTTTTATTAACTCGTCTATATTTTCTATTTGCTTTACTTTTACACTCTTTATCTGAAGAAGCAGTTGTATTTGCTATAAAAGGAGACTTTTTATATGACCTACTCATTCCAATTCCTCCAAAACTACTTCACCCAATAACTCAACTACACTTTGCATAAATTCATAATCTAAAGTATCAGGAGTATCACTTGGTTTATGATAGTTGGGATTGCGAAATTCAGAAGTGTCTGTCCACATCATTGCTGGTATTCTATTTTCCCAAAATGGTGAGTGGTCACTTCGTGAGAGATGAGGGAAAAATTTCTCAATACCCAAAAATACTTTAAGGACTTTGACTTTTAGTCTGCTTTGTGTTCTTTGAGATGTTTTTAGAATATTTTTGATAAGATGATTAGAGTCTCTATTTGCTATTATCGCGATAAAATCACCAATATTACTGATTTTGATTGGTAGTTCCTCAGGAATATGTTGAGAGTTTGTCTGATGGTTACAGTAGCCTATCATCTCTAATATATGTACACATTTTATCTGCTTTTGTAGAGATATAGGGAGAGTATTTACAAACTCTTGACTTCCTAGTAGTCCATCTTCTTCTCTATTAAATGCTACAAACATTATAGGTAAAGATGGATAAATATCTTTGATAGCTTTAGCTGTAGCCAAAAGTCCTGCAATGGCACTAGCATTATCATCTGCTCCAAAAGAGTTTGGCACAGAGTCATAATGTCCACCGATAATAATCTTGCATTCACTCATAATTATACCATCATAAGTAGCAATGATATTATCATATTCACCTTGATAGACACTATAGAGTCCTAAAGTTTCAAACTCTTTTTTTATCCAATTTCTTACTTTGAGATTATTCTTTTTTTCATAAATATAGTGTCTTGGTATAGAGATAGCATCTATCACTTTTCTTAGATATGATTGAGATATATTGATAGTTTTATCTGATATAGGATGATTTTGATTTTTAGAGTTTAGAACTAGCATAGGGTTACTCCTTTTGGACTAATTATATCAAAAGATTAACAATCCCTTTAGATTCAAATGCTAGAATACATTTGAATATCGTCTTTTGGCGAAAAAAAAGGAGAAATTAGATGAAAAGATTTATATTATCACTATTTTTGATATATCCATTGTTTGCTATATCTTTGTCGTCGCTTGTAGATATAGGTCTTCAAAAGAGTACTGTTATCAAGAAGAGTCGAGCAGATATAGATTATGCTAGAGTACAACGAGATGAGAATAGAGCAAAGCAGATGGGTAGTATTGATTTGGTGGCTAGTTATACTCATTATAATCTACCAAGGACTCTAGCTCCTCTGTCTCCTATCACTATGAAAGACCCTGTAGCATCTGCCAATATCGCTACAACGGAGGATTTGTTTGGTACTGGTGTGTCATATTCTGTGGCACTGTTTACTGGATTTGCTCATACTAGAGAGATAGAGATAGATGCTATAGCACAGAGGATAGCACAGAGTAAACACTCTCTGACCAAAGAGCAACTTGTTTATAATATCCGTGCTTTGTATCTATCTACTTTGGCTACACAAGAGATGTTAAAAGCACAAAGAGGTTATGTATCTGCACTCAAAAAACTCAAAACTCAAATAGCCATAGAGGTTGATTTGGGCAAGAAAGCTGAGATTGATTTGATTAAGGCTCAGAGTGACTTGGAGGGTAATCGTGCTTATTTGGAAGTGCTAAAAGAGACTATAGTTATATCCAAAGCCTCTTTGGCATCTCTTGTGGGGATTAAGAGAGTCAAAAGTCTCAAATCTATTAGGGTATCTGTAAAAAGACCCAATTACTCCATAGAGAGACTGCTAAGAAAAGCGTCTAGACTAAATAAAATCAAAATAGCCAATCTCAATATAAGTAGAGCCAACAAGGTGATACAAAAGAGTAAATCTGGTAATTTGCCACAAGTATCTCTAAGTAGTTATTATGGATACAATTATGGAGCAAATGACTCTAGTAATCCCAATAGTGGTGATTGGAATAGTGAAAATAACTGGCAAGTGGGTGTGAATGTCAAATGGAATATGGTTGATTTTGGCAAGAGTTCAGCTAGTACGCAAAAGGCTCGTATATTACATCTGAAGAGTTCACTAGAGAAACAACAGAATCTACTCGACCTCAAAAAGTCTCTGATAGAAGCGTCTGCTAAACTAAAGCAAGAGTATGCGTCGTATAGAGGAAATCTCAAACAGCTTAGACTAGCTAGAAAGAGTGAAAAGATAGAGAGTGTGAGGTATATCAATGATGCTACTACACTCAATGATTTATTATATGCAAAGAGTAAGACACACTTAGCAAATGCAAAGCTTATTCAGAGTAGATATAACTATCAAAAAGGAAAATATTATATGGATTATTTATTAGAAAAGGGAGAGAGAAAATGAAGAAAATTATAGGTTTATTGGTAGTTGTGGCGATTGCCTTTTTTGCTATTACGCTACTGAAAAAACGAAAAGATACTATCACAAATGTAGCTAGTCCTGCTACTCCTACGCTAAGTATATCTCTAGTGGGTGTATCTAGTGGTAATGTAAAACAAAAAGAGAAGTTTTTGGCAAAAGTAGAGTCTCAAAAAGAGGCGAAAATATCTACAAAGCTTAGTGGTTATATCAAAAATATAGCAGTAGAAGAGTCTCAAAAAGTCTCCAAAGGTGAGCTACTTGTAGAGATAGACAAAGCAGAACTGCTAACCGTACTCAATACTACAAATGCTACTCTATCTCAACAAAAAGCAGATTATGCACTTAGTCAAAAGATATACAAGAGAAATCAGAAGCTTCAAAAAGCTGGAGCATTGCCCCAAGAGAAACTAGATGAATTTTCTATAGCATTACAAGCAAAAAAGACCAAATATATATCTACACAAGAGAAGATAAACCAAATCAATACACAACTAAATTATCTCGACATCAAAGCTCCTTATGATGGTGTGATAGGTAGGATACTATTACAAAAAGGTAACCTAGCAGTACCTGCTCAACCTATACTTACATTTAGTCAATCAAAGCAGAAGCTTACTTTCTCTTATGCACCTCAAAATAGTAATATCAAAAAGGGTCAAGAGGTTCTAAATCAAGGTAAGACAATAGGAAATATAAAGACTATATACACACAAGCACAAAATGGTCTATCCGTAGCAGAAGTGGAGCTTGATGGTCTATTATCTCTGCCAGAGGGAAGCTATATATCTATAGATGTGATTATTGGTGAGCATATAGGGTGTATCGTACCTAGTGATACTATCATACATACTCATAGTGGCACGAAGATAATGATGTACAAAGATTTGGAGTTTATCCCTCAAAAGGTAACCGTAATCTTTGAAGATGAGGAAGAGGCACTTATCGGATTGTGTCCTAGTGGTAATGTAGCTAGAGGAAGTGAAGCCAAACTAGCCAAGCTACCATTTTATGAGAAGGTAATTGTTAGAGGAGAGGGAGATGAATAAAGAGTTATCGTGGATTGAGAAACTACTCAAAAGACCACATTTCATCATCTCGTTTTTGGCTCTATTTCTCTTTGTAGGGTTTATTGGATATTCAAAGATGGATAGAAACCTATTCCCAAATTCCAATTATCCAGAAGTAGCCATAGTCATAGTCCAACCATCAGCATCTGCCAAAAGTATAGCTACCAATGTGGCTGTACCTATAGAAGAGATACTATATTCACTAGATGAGATACGCCGTGTGACATCTTCTACTATGGATGAGGTGACGGTTATCAATGCCGAATTTGACTATAGCAAAAATATCAATGACGCTAGTAACGATGTCAATAATGCTATAGCTAAAATCCGTTCTACCTTGCCGTCTGATATTCGTGAACCTCAAATCATCAAGATTACAGAGGCTACTCCTCCTATAGTAGTATATGGTATGAGTCCAAAAGTGGGTGACAACTATGAAGATATAAGAGAGTTGGCAAATGGAGAGATTAAACACGCTCTTCTCAAAAGCTCTGGAGTGGCAAATGTGGAGATATTTGGAGGATATGACAAAGAGTTACAGATAATCATAGACAAAGACAAGCTAGATAATTATGGTCTAACTCTAGCTGATATAATGGGTATAATCCAAAAGAACAACCGTGAATACGCATTGGGAATAGTCTCCAATGATACCAATAGATACCTGCTCAAAGTCACAGGCAAAAGAGATTTGGTAACCAAACTCAAATCACTACCAGTCCGTCCCAATATCAAACTCTCTGATGTAGCAGATGTCTATTTTGGATATTATGAAAACAATGCCCTATATTATGGAAATAGCAAAAAAGCTATAGCACTATCTATCCAACGCTCGACTGTATCAGATGTGATTAGGACGATAGACTCTGTAGAGACTGTGATGAACGAGTTTATCCAAAAGTATCCAAATATAGCTTTTGAGGTCACCGATACACAAAAAGAGACTATCAAATTGAGTACGGACAATATGTTTACCTCTCTTAGAGATGCTATTATTATGGCTACTATTGTTGTATTTTTGTTTTTGGCTAGTTTTAGACAGGTGCTTATAGTTCTTGTGACGATACCTATCGTATATGGCTCGACTATTGCACTTATGTATCTTGTAGGGATTGATTTCAATGTTATTACACTTACGGCGATTATATTGGCTCTAGGTCTGCTACTCGATGATACGGTGGTGGTGATGGAAAATATAGAACGCCATCACAAAGAGATGGGAGAGGAGATACACAAAGCCGTATTTATCGGAACAAAAGAGATTATGTTTGCCGATTTGAGTGGTACGGTGACCACGATGATAGCACTATCTCCTATGCTATTTGTCGGTGGTTATCCTCAGACTATATTTCAGCCACTTGTAGGAACTCTACTATTGGCATTACTTGCTTCTTATGTAGTATCTATCACGGCTGTTCCTCTATTGTCTTTGAGTATATTATCTATAAAAAACAAATGGATACTCAAATCTGAAGATTTCTTTCATAAATATATAGAAAAAGCCAATCAGATGACAGTAGATTTCTTTCAAGGTGCAGTAGAGTCAGCACTAGATAGCAAAAAGGTAGCTATTAGTTATTTTGTAGTTCTTATACTTCTTTTTGTCATAAGTGTAAAAGGTGTTATGCCTATTGTCGGTAAAGAACTCACTCCACCAATGGATACAGGAGAGATAAATATCCGTATCACCACTGATGCCAACTTACCTATAAGTAAATCAGAAGAGATTATCAAAAGAGCAAATGCTATTATAGAAAAAGAAGCAGAGATACTTAGAATATCAGGAAGTATCGGTAGTGAAGCAGGAGTTCTTAGTATTGGTGCAGGTGGTGGAGTAGATAAGATTTATCTCAAAGCCAGTTATATCAATCGTTTTGGTAGAGATATAGATATATGGTCAATAGCAAGAGAACTAAGAGTAAAAATACTAGCATTACCAAATGTCAAAAGCCTAGAAGTCTCACCAGCAGGAGGGACTGCTATGAAGAGTATCAGAGGAAATATAGATGTAATGCTAAGTGCAAAAGACTTTGACTCACTCCAAAAAGCTGGAAATATGATAGAAAAAGTGATGTACGAGACACAAGGATTAGTATCTGTACTCAAGACTTGGGAATATGACAAAATGGTCTATACCATGGAGATAGACGAAGCCAAAGCACTACAATATGGACTCAATAATGAGATGATAGTCCGTGAGATACAGATGCTAATAAGAGGTGGATTAGTAGCTAGTTTCCCCAAACAAAACAGCACAGATTATCGTGTGAGAGTATGGCTTCCAAAAATACAAAATGACTCTATAGCCAAAGTGTTATCAACTCTCATCACTACACCAAAAGGCAAAGTACCTCTAAAGACATTTGCATCATTTACTCCGTCAATAGAGCCTACTATCATCACAAGAGAAGAATTAAACTATACGCTAGATGTATTCTCAAATAGAGAAAAAATATCTATTACGCATATTATGGAGTCATTTGACAAAGCAGCCAAAGAACAAAACCTCACACTTCCAGATGGCGTAACAATGGAACAAACAGGAGATATGAAACAGTTCGAAGAGGCAGCAGGACGAATGATAGGAGCGATAATGTTTGCTATTATCCTTATATTCTTGACACTAGTAGCGATGTTTAACTCTATCAAAATATCATTGATGATATTAGTATCTATTCCACTTACTATCATAGGAGGCTCATGGTTACTATTGATATTAGACTACCATATATCTATGCCAGCGATGATGGGCTTTATACTACTAGCAGGAATTATCGTAAATAACGCCATACTACTAATCCACTTCGCACTAGAGAGAATGATGGTAGGAATAAGCAAAAGAAAAGCGATGATAGAAGCTATCAAACTACGAAGCCGACCAGTATTGATGACAGCATTTTCCGTATCAGCAGGTATGCTACCAGTAGCACTAGGTTCAGCCATAGGACTAGAAAAACTAGCCCCACTAGGAGCTGTAGCCATAGGAGGACTAATAGTAGGAACACTAATGACACTACTATTTATACCTCTTGTATTTATATGGCTAGTAAAAGAAGACGAGATGGAAGAGGAGGTTTTTGAGGGGTAGTTGTGGTATAATTTTCTATTAAAATCTCGCTTCAAGTGAGACAAGGTAGAAAAGGATATAGCCAATGTATATAAATAGCCTACATATAGAAAAGTATAAGATACTAGAAGATTTAAAAATGGACTTTCAAACTCCACAAGATAATGAAAATATTGTAAATGTGATAGCAGGTATTAATGGTAGTGGGAAAACTTCATTATTAAATTATATTTTAGAAAAGCTTTCAGTTAGTGGTCGTGATATAGATGGGAATATAACTATAGATGAGAATATCATAATTACTAAAATTAGTGTGTATAATACTATTCATCTGTATATTCAAAAATCAATAAAAGAGAACCAATATATAAACGGTATTCATTCCTCTCCACGAATTATATATATCCCATCAAATATGACATTTAGTTATCAAGCTAAAAATATGCTAGATAACACTTATAAATTTCAAAATATTGTGAATACTAATAGCCTTTTGGGTAATGCAGAGTTTTTTATCAAAGAGTATGTTATCTCAAAAGAGCGAAATAGTCTAAAAAGTAGTCCACAAGAGAGAACTAAAGATGCTATTGATAGTTTTAATGCTATTTTTCACAAAAGTAACCTGATTACAAAACTTGTAGATTTAGATATACATAATAGTAACAAGCCTATTTTTGAGACACTTAATAAAGATAAAATAACCATAGATAAACTAAGTAGTGGAGAGCAACAACTCTATGCTAGGGTCGTCGCTTTGATGATTTTGAATCCTCATAACTCAATTATTTTGATAGATGAACCTGAAATTGCACTACATCCAAAATGGCAAATTGATATTATGAATATCTAAGGAAGTATAGGAAAAAATAACCAATTTATCGTTACGACACACTCTCCATATATCATCAGTAGTGTTCCCAATAAAAATATCAATTTTTTAATTAAAGAAGATAATAAAATAGTGGCTATAAATGATATTGTAGCGTATGGTAGAGATATGAATTGGATATTAAATGAGATGGGAGTAGAGAGTAGTAGAGTACCTGAAATCTCAAAAAAGATTTTGGAGTGTAAAGAGCTTTTGGAAGAAGATAATTATGATGATGCAGAGAAGTGTATAGATAGTATAGAAAATATCATTGGAAATAATGATAGAGAAGTTTTGGCATTAAAAAATTCTCTTGAATTTTGGAGAGAGTAGTTTTGAAAAAGATTATAAACAAAAAAGAAACGAAGAGTCTAAATTATTATGGGGCAAGTTGGTGGTTTGGTGATTTGCATACTTTGGAAAAGTTTGATAATTCTC
>DAOVZV010000119.1 GCA_030634925.1 Sulfurovum sp. | reverse complement strand
CCAAAAGCACGATATGCCTATAGTATATATATCTGATATTGTGGAGTATAGATTATCTCATGAGAAGCTTATCCAAAGAGTAAGTACAGAAGAGACTCTCTTTCGTGGTATTAAGGTAGAGAAAATTATATATAGTGACCATTTGGATAGAAGTCATACAGTGATACAGTTTTACAAATCACACGAGAGGGCAAATGTGAAGTTTCATAATATAGGTACGGATATATCTTTGGTACTTGATGATAAAAGATTTAATGCACTCAACAACTCTATAGATTATCTAAAGACAAATGGTGGAATATTGATATTTTTGGATACAAAAGTCATATCACATGAACAAGCAAAAGAGTTTGGTATAGGTGCTCAAATACTCAAAGATTTGGGTATCAGAAATATCAACCTACTCACTACAAACAAAGAGACAGAGTTTGTAGGACTAGCAGGATTTGGACTTGATGTGGTTGAGAAGATAGAGGTAGTTTAGCTACTCTACTATCATTTTGTTTGTGAGTTCTATATATTTGTTTTGTATCTCTTTGTTTTCAAAGGGTATAAGTTCTGGCATCTGTATCTTCATCACAGAGTTAAATATATTTTTGTTTTCGTTTATAAGCATAGATAACTCTGTGCTTAGAGATACAGTATCATAGGTATTTTTAGCTAATTTGAGATTGTCTTTTGTTATATTTTGACCTTTTATCAGTTTTGATTTAAGTATCATTAGCTCTTTTAGATATAAATTTGCCACTTCTATATTGAAGTTATGTATTTGATAATTTTTCTTGTATATCTTTTTGTGATTTTTATTTTTATCTGCTTTATATAATAATTTGGTCTCTTCTCTTTGTGATTTACTATTATTTATTATATTTTTTATCTTTGGTATAAAATTATAGGATACTTTCTTTATATATCGTTGTTGAGTATATAGTACAACTTGCAAAGTAACCATAAATACACCATAATATCTTTTGGAATATGATAACTCTTCATCATTCTCTTGCATTAGTATCATCAACTGTATTGTAATTTGATTGAGTAGTCCTATGACTACAGACATCTGAATAATATCATCTCCATATACTTTTGACAATATAATATTTAGCTCATCAGAAGACAAATCTATACCTACAGACAAAAATCTCTCTTGTAATCCATTTTTGATACTCTCCATACTCTTTTTATGAGCTTTTATCTCTATATTTGCCTCTTTGATTTTTGCTATATATCCTGATTTGGTTGTTTTCATCATACTATTGGTAGGTGCTGTAACTTTTTCTTCGATATATCTCTTTTTATCTTTTTTGAGACTAACTATAGCATTCTTGATAGTATCTATATCTCTCTTATAACTCAATATATCATCTTCTATCAGAGTTTGGTATATATTGTATATAGCATTATCTATGTCACCTTTTACAGACTTTTGGTCTTCACCTAGATAAGATGATTGTGGAACAATTTTATATTTTTCTTCCAAATCCAATACCTCTTCTAGTTCTGTGAATACATCTTTCCATAAGTTATTAAAGTGGATTTCTTTTATCTCTTCTGGTGATTGAGGAGTACTTTGGATGCTCTCTTTGACACTTGAGATAATATTTGTAAAATTAAAATCAGCCTCTATATAAGAGACTATCAATATATATATAATTAAAATTCTTCTCATTTATTTAACCCTTTTATAAAAATATATCATATTCTATCCAAATTTTTATATATATAATAAAAACTTTAATTTGTTAAAAAAGATATATTTTTATTGTTAAATAATATTCTCTTATACTAGTTAATGTACTAAATATTATAAATAATACTTTTTTTAATATTCATTTAATTTTATTTAGTCTATAATCTCACACCTCATATTAAAAAAGGAAATTTATGAAACTCATAAAAACTCTCTCAGCTTTATTAGTTGTGACTTCGGCTTCTTTTGCAGTTGGACCTCACAGTGATATTACTTGTTTAGGTTGTCACTCTGCTCACTTTGCAATGGACAATAAAATCTTTGCCGTTAAAAATACTCACATGATTAATCCTCGTAATGGTAAATCATTGAAAAATCTAGTTGCTTCTAAGTGTCTTGGTTGTCACGAACTAGAGCAATTTGGTGGAGCTGGTGTTAAACCAATTCACTTGCATACAACTCACCCTATTGGTATCGTTCCTGACCCAAGAATTGCTGATGTTCCTGCAAACTTGTTGAACAACGGAGAGCTTGACTGTGTATCTTGTCACGAACCACATCCATCAAATACTAACTTTATGTACCTAAGAGTTGCTACTGATGGTGGTAAGAAAGTACAAAACTTCTGTGTTGCTTGTCACTCTGCTAAAGGTGATATGAAACTAATTGGTAATGAAGATACTAAAACTATGCAGTTATTCTCTGCTATGGACCAATCAAAAGGTGCTGTAAACTACAATAGAGATGAGATGACTATGCGTAATGAGACTCCTGATTATGTTAGACCTCTTGGAGCTATCCCTAAGAATGATATTACTCCTAACTACTTAACTCAGCCGTCATGGGTATATTCACCAGAAATTGACCCTACAACATCATCAGCAGCTCCAGCAGCTACTAAACCAGCAGGATTTTAATATCTTGTAAGTTTTACTTATCCTCATATATTATGAGGGTAAGCTGATACTGTTACAATGGTAGATAAACTTTATCTACCATCTCTTTATACTCCATACTTACACTAGAATCTATAGTAATTCCACCTCCACTTTTATATACTAATTTATCTCCATCTCTATCTATAAATCTTATCATTACACTAGAATATAGTGACTCTCCATCAAATATACCAAATACTCCTGTATAAAATCCTCTATCATAATCTTCTATATCTTTGATTATTTGTGTTGTACTCTTTTTGGGTGTACCTGTGATAGAACCAGCAGGAAGTAGTGAAGATAGTATCAATCCTAGATTATCTCTCCAATCTGAGTTTAATGAGGCTGTGATTTTGGAGCTTATTTGAAGTAACTCTTTATCTCCTGCTTGGATTTTCTCGACATAACGAAAATCATCTACTCTAACATCATCTGCGATAATACCCAAATCATTACGCATCAAATCAACTATCATCGTATGTTCTGCCATCTCTTTGTAGTCATCCAATATAATCTGTTTGGCATTTGGAATATTGGCATCTATTGTACCTTTCATAGGATAGGTAGATATAGTATTATCCTCTATCTGTACAAATGCTTCAGGAGAGAAACAGATAAATTTATCTTTGAAGTATAATTTAAATGGTGCTTTTGAAGACTCAAATATCTCTTTTAGAGTTAAACTACTATCTATATATGTCCTAAATGTGAGATTGAGCAGATATGTATTACCAGATTTTATCTCTTCTATCACTCTATCAAAAGATTTTTGGTAACTATCAAACTCTATTGGATGTCGCTTTAGAGTAACTGGACTATTATATTTTTTGCTTTTGTAGTTTTGTTTGGTGGGAGTATGATATAAAATATCATCATCTAGTTTATCCAATGATTGTGCATATATCTGCTCTTGATTATAAGATATGATAAATAGCATAGGAGTAGATTGTTTTGCTAGATGGGTTATCTTTGCAAACCCATCATCTCTATCTAGCCAAGATACCACTTTTCCTAAGAATCCAAAAGTAGTAGTTTGAGTATAGCCATACGCATATAGACACCATTTTTAACTTGTTCTAGTACTTTACATCTCTTATCTTGAAGTATCTCATCACTTATATCTATATTTCTCATAACGGGGCCAGGATGAAGTATCAAAATATCTCTATCTCCTATACGATTAGAATCTATACAATAGTGCTTTGCATAATCTTCATAATCTTCATAATGAGAAGTATTATGTCGTTCCAATTGAGCTCTTAGACTCATAATCACATCTACTTCATCTATTATGTCTTCTATATTTTCGTATTGAGGCAGACTATTTTGAGGCATAAATGATTTAGGTGCAACCAAAACTACACTTATTCCTACTCTTTGAAAAAGTCTAATCGCTGATGATGCTACTCTTGAGCTGATTATATCTCCAACTATAGCTACTTTTTTGTCCTTTATGTCTCCATCAAAATACTCCATCATAGTAAATAAATCCAATAATGCTTGTGTCGGATGAGCATAGTTACCAGCACCTGCATTTATCACTTGTGTTAGTTGCATATTTGCTAATTGTTGTGGTGCATTATTCTCTTTGTGTCTGATGATGACTCCATCAGGTTCCATAGCACATAAGTTGGCAAATGTATCCTCCAAACTCTCACCTTTGTTTGCAGAACTTTTGGCAATATCAAGATGAACTACATCAGCACCTAATCTCTTACAGGCTACTTCAAAAGAGCTACGAGTGCGTGTAGAATCTTCAAAAAATAGAGTAATAAGCAATCTATCTTTGAGTATCTGTGGAGGGCGTTGATACTTAAATGTTTTTGCATCATTTAGTAGTTGTGTTATTTGTTTATCAGAAAAATCATTAGTGTCTATTAAGTGTTGCATAGTTTTCCTCTTGATTAAGTTTCGTAATTATAGCAAGTTTTGGTAATTAATCATAAAAAATCAACAATAATTAGGAATTTTGTACAAATTGATATTAAATAGTGTAAAGTATAATTAAATTAGTGTTATCATTAGTAAATGATTAAAAAAAGGAATAAATTTAATGAAAAAATTATTATGGATTGCAGTAGGAGTATTATCTCTAACTATGCTAAATGCTAATACTAGAGAAGATACAGTAGGAATAAATATAGGAGGAACTTCTATATACAATAAAAATACAATAGAGTTCTCTAGTCTAAGTGGAGGACTATTTTACCAGTTCAATTCACTTAGTGCTTTTCCTATCAAGCCAAGACTAGACTTTGATTATGTCAATGTAGCAGGGTTTAGTAATATCAAAAACCTATACAAAGGTTCTATCAATGGTGTATATGAATTTATGCCTGATAATATGCTATCTCCTTATATATTAGGTGGATTAGGATATGAGTATGTAGCAGGAGAGATAAACCATGTATTTGAAGACAAGACATTTATACAAGGTGGAGCAGGTGTAGTATTTCATCAAGAAGATGGTTACAATTTCAATATAGAAGCAAAAGTATTACAAATCATAGACGCACCAAACCAAGAGAATGAAGTAATGATAGTAGCAGGTGTATCTGTACCAATTAGCAAATTTACAAGATATAAACCAGAACCAAAAAATGATTGT
>DAOVZV010000063.1 GCA_030634925.1 Sulfurovum sp. | reverse complement strand
AGTGAGATAGCCAAATCTGTGATACCAGCAGGAGGCAAGATACACCCTGCTACTTTGATGTTTCAAGGTATTAGGATAGAAGTCAATAATGAACTAGGAGAGATAGAAGGATTATTGGATGCACTAGAAAAGAAGCATATCAAAGGTCAAGTGGTATCTCTAATCTCTTTTCATTCACTTGAAGATAGATTGGTCAAAAACAGGTTTAAGAAATGGACTCAAAAGTGTATATGTGATGCAAATGCTATGCGATGTACCTGTAGTAAAAACCACTCTTTGGGCAAGGCACTATCTTCCAAACCAAAGACAGCATCACCCACAGAACTAAAGAAAAATGCCAGAAGTCGGTCTGCAAAATTGCGTAGTTTTAGGTTTAGTAGAGATGACTAAAAAGGTAAATGGTATAGAGTGGAAGAGTATATTATGGATAGTCTATACGATAGCTGTAGTATTGGTTTTGGCATTTGCAAAGATATATCTTAGTAACCAAATATATTATGAGAGTAGGGTGGTAAATAAAATGCAAAGAGAAATATCCGTACTTCAAGCAGAAAGAGAGATGCTTCAACAGAGTGTGGAGTCTTTGAAATTTAAACACAATATTACAAATACTATCTTTAGTATAGAGGAGGATTAGATGATACACAGCTTTATAAAATTTGCTGTAGATAAGCCAATTATCAATCATATATTGATGATTTTTATGTTGATGCTATCTATATTTTCATACAAGAATATAGCCAAAGAGATATTTCCTCCATCAGCGTTGGATATGGTGACAATAGATGGTGGATATATAGGGACAAGTGCAGATATACTAGACAAAATGGTAGTGACCAATATAGAAGACTCTCTAAAAAGTCTATCAGAGGTAGATACTATATACACGACTATCCAAAATGGTATATTTTCTATCAAAGCTGATATCAAGACAGGTGAAGATAAGCAGTTGGTACTCTCTGATGTCAAAGATATAATATCCAAAACTAGACGAGATTTACCATCTGATATGGACGAGCCTTTGGCTAGGATAGCTGTACAAGATTATCCTCTTTTGCTAGTAGCAATATCAGGAGATGTACCCAAAAAGGCTTTGATAGATGCAGGTGATGCACTAAAGAGTAGATTGTCTCTTATTAGTGAGCTTAGTAGTATAGTATTACAAGGAGATACAGATGATGAGGTAGTCATTACACTAAACCAAAAGAAGTTAGATGCCTATGATTTGGACAAGAGTGCTGTATATAAAGCCATATCCAATATCTCTAGTATATTTCCATCTGGTACGCTAGATGGTCAAGGTGACCACTTATATATATCTACTATCAATGGTGAAAAAAATGCCAATGCCCTAGAAGAGACTATCATCAGTGTAGGCTCTAAGAGGTTTCGGCTCAAAGACATAGCAGAGGTCTATTATGGATTGGGTGACCCTGTACAAATATCTCATTATAATAGCAAACAAAATATATCTCTAAATATCAACAAAAGCAAAGATGGAAATGCTATAGCACTATCCAAAGATATACGAAAGATATTAAAAGAGTTCAATAAAGAGTACAAAGATATATCATTTGAAGCATATACAGATACATCTATTTGGATTAAAAACCGTCTCAATCTAGTCTCTTCAAATATACTTTTTGGTCTTATTTTGGTTTTTATGGCACTATTTTTATCAGTCAATGCTCGTATAGCATTGGTAGTGGCTATTGGTATTCCTGCTAGTTTTATGATTACTCTTATTGGTGCAAATATGATAGGATATAGTCTCAATATGCTTACACTTTTGGGTGTGTTGATAGCGTTGGGTATGCTTGTCGATGAGGCGATAGTAGTAGCAGAAAATATATATAGGCACATGGAGATGGGCAAGAGTCCTAGAGATGCTGCTGTAGATGGAGCTATGGAGATGTTTCCTGCTGTTTTGACAGCCACTTTGACTACAGTATTTGCATTTTTACCTCTACTGATTATGAGTGGAAAGATGGGTGTATTTATGCATGTTCTTCCTGTGATGATTTCTGTTTTGTTGCTTAGTTCACTGTTTGAGGCATTTTACTTTTTGCCTCTACATGCCAAAGAGCTTTTTAGTATGGGAGAGTTCAAAAAGGATAATCACGATAGTAGCTTTTGGTATAAGTGGAAAGCGTGGTATGATGGGTTTATGGGTAAGCTATTATCTCGTAAATGGTTGTCTCTAGGTCTGATATTGGCATTTATTATTATTGGGACTATAGGGATAATGAAAGTAACCAAATTTCAGCTATTTCCAGAGTTTGATGCCCAGCAAGTATATCTAAATGGTAAGATAGATATAAACAACAAGCTAGAAGAGACAGAGGTATTTGTCACAGAGATAGAAAAAGAGATAATGGAGCTTCTGGACAAAAATGATATGGATTCAGTCACATCCGTAGTAGGCTTCAAGATGAACAAAGACCAGAGTATAGAGATAGGAGAAAATCTATTTCAGATATTTATCAATCTCCACGAAAAGAAGCCAACTAATCTATTTGATAGATATATCAATCCTGTATTTTCGTTGGAATATGATGATAGCGATATGATGAGAAACAAAATATCACAAGATATGGCAAGAGAGATACAAGAGAAGATAGTCAAAAGATACAAAGAGATAGAAGTAAATGGCAAGAAGCTATATGAAGAGTTCAATGTATATGTCCAACAAGCAGGAATAGTAACCAATGATGTAGATATAGGTTTTGCTCATTTAGATAGAGACAAAAAGCTAGATGCAATAAAAAGAGTCAAGGATAAACTTTATAGCATAGAGGGAGTAGAAGATATAGGAGACAATGCCAACGAGGGAGAGATGGAGCTTAAACTCCGTGTCAATGAGTATGGTCAGCAGTTGGGCTTTAGTGAGGGTTATGTCACCAGCATACTTCGAGGGGCTTTTCTCAAAGCAGAGTACTCAAAGATGTTCAACAAAGATGGTCTAGTTCGTGTCAAGATAGAAGATAGCTACAAAGAGGACTCATCTGCTATAGGTAGGTTTCAGCTTACTACTCCTGATGGACAAAAAGTAGTGAGACTATCAGATATTTGTGATTTTGGATACCACAAAAGCTTCGTAAAGATATTCAAAGAAGATGGAGAGAAAATCCGTTCACTATTTGCAAGAGTCGAGAAGAAAACTATAACCACAGTTGAGGTAATGGAACAGATAAGACCACTACTAGATGAGATAAAAAAAGAGGGTATCCAAGTCATAATCAAAGGTGAAGCACAAGAGAATGACAAACTAAAAAGAGAGATGACACAAGCACTATTGATAGCAGTATTTTTGATTTTTATCACTCTTGTATGGATGTTCAACTCTCTTGTATTGCCTATTATTATATTATCTACTATACCACTATCATTACTTGGAGCATTGGTAGGAAGCAAGATAATGGGTGTACATCTAAGTATGCCAGGAGTAATGGGGATAATTGGATTAGCAGGAGTGGTGGTAAATGATGGACTAATTATGCTTGATTTTATAAAAGGTAGCAAGACTCATCAACAGATACAATCACAAGCTAGTCTGCGTTTGCGTCCTATACTTCTCACCTCTGTTACCACAGTTTTGGGATTATCGTCATTGATATTTTTTGCATCTGGTCAAGCGTTGATACTTCAGCCTATGGCTATTAGTTTGGGATTTGGTGTAGCATGGGCTACTGTACTCAATCTATATTATGTGCCATTGGTATATTCTGTAGTATATAGAGTAGAGAAGTAGTATATTTGACACTCGACCAGCTATTATCTCATATAACAATAGAAGATGTAAAGCTTGTAGCCAAAGCACTAGAGGATAAAAATAAGTACTCAAATAGTTATGACTTTGATACGATAGATGATATTAGCCTAAATCATCTAATATCTATCAAGCCTAGTGAAGATAATGGACTATTTGGTGATTGGTTTGGTGAGTATAGAGATATAAGTGAAGATAGTTATCAGTTTTTAGAACAGCTTTTATCCAAAGAGGGGCATTATCTCGATAGATACTCCTATGAGAACCTAAAGGTAAAGTTCATATCACCATTTCTCAATCATATAGACTTCACAATAAAAGATAAAAATATCAAAGACTTCTATGAGTCTCATATACACTACCAAGGAGATGGATTTATACTCAAAGGAGATGTAGATTATATCATATCCAAAGGTGTCATCAAAGCAGAAGAGCCATACCTATTTGCCATAGCCTTTAGAGAAGATGATGGCAAGAAACCGATACTTCAACTTATCGCAGAGCTTATAAGTATGGTAGAACTAAATGAACAAGATATAGTTAAAGGTGCTTATATATCAGGAGCTATTTGGAATTTTGTGATTTTAGAAAAAGTAGCTCATCTGGAGTATATATATCATATATCAGATAATTTTGATAGTAGCAATATAGACATACTTGTAAGTATATATAATAAGCTAATATTTATCAAAGAAGAGATAACTCAAACCAAAGAGACTACAAGCAAAACAAAAAATAAAAAGAAAATAAACCTAAAAAGAGATAGACCAAAGCGTATAATTGTAGATATGAGTTTAATATCAAATATAGTATGGCTAGATACAGATAATAATCTATATTGGCAAAAAGAACACGAGAAAATTAGGATGACATGGGATGAAGCCAACAAATACGCACAAAGGCTAAATGATATAAGATTTGCAGGATTTGAAAACTGGAGATTACCAACATTAGATGAACTACAGACACTTATCACATCAGAAGCATATACAAATAGATATAACTACTCATTTTATATCAAAGAGGAGCTAATAGATGATATGCAAACTACATCTAGTGGATACTGGACTTCCACACTAAAAAGAGATGAGAAAAATGTAGCATGGTATGTCTATTTCTCAAACAAACAGATAGGTAATTATGATACAGATTTCAACTATTATGTAAGATGTGTTAGAGATGATAATATTGGTGTCTAAATATGCTATACTTCCAAAAAATCAGGAACTCATTTGAGAAATATAATAACTAATATGGATAGAGGCATACTCTTTATGCTCCTAGCATCTCTTAGCTTCGCTATGATGGGTGGATTTGCCAAAGTCATTAGTGAGACCTTACCATCTGTTGAGGTAGCATTCTTCCGTAATATATTTGGAGTGATAATAGTAGCAATAGCCATATACAAAGTCCCCCTCAAACAGATAGGAGGACGACCATGGTTACTATTTTTCCGTGGGTCTATGGGATTTATATCTCTATTGGCATACTTCTATGCTATGGCAAATATCCCACTAGGAGAAGCAGTAACATACAACAAAACATCACCCATATTTGTAGCGATTTTTGCATATCTATTCCTAAATGAAAAGCTATCTCTACCTGCTATATTAGCAATTATGATAGGTTTTGTAGGTATAGTATTTGTAGCCCAACCACAAGGAGGCTCATTTGATAAGTACGATGTATTGGGTATCCTCTCAGGAGTAGGAGCAGCATTGGCATACACATCTATCCGTGAACTAAGAGAGTATTATGATACGAGGGCTATAGTAATGAGCTTTATGTTCATAGGCACAATAGGACCAATGATACTGATGCTAATCACCCCATACATCACAGTATCACCCAATTTTGATTGGGCATTTGCCAAATTTGTAATGCCAGTAGGGATAGAGTGGCTATATGTAACAGCAGTAGGCATATTTGCAACCATATCCCAACTACTAATGACCAAAGCATACTCCATCACAAAAGCAGGAATAGTAGGCACAATCAGCTACACAAATATAGTATTTGCCGTCATAATAGGAGTAATGCTAGGAGACCCCATACCTGATATTTGGACAATATTGGGTATAATATTGGTTATAATTTCAGGGCTTTTGGTGGCTTTGGTGAAGGAGAAGTAGCTTATGGATAGACTTTATATAAAAAATTTCGGACCACTTAAAGAGATTGATATAAATTTAAATAAAATCAATCTTTTTATTGGTGAAAATGGAAGTGGGAAGAGTATTTTGGCTAAAGTTGTTACGATTGTTTTGGATTTAGAAAATCATACGATTAATGAAGAAACTTTATTTAAAAAATTTCAAGAATATTATATTGGTTTTTTGACAAATGAAACAATTATTCAGTTTTTTATTGAAGAAACACTATCATTTGAAATAAAAGATAAGAAGATAAGTTCTATTGGAATATTCAAAAAGTTACATCCTACTATACAATATGAGATAAAAAAAGGTCAAGATAGAATTATTTCTACTAATAAATTGACAAGTAAATATATTCCAGCAGAACGAAACCTGATTGCTCTTTTTAATAAGTCTATTACTACATTACTGGTTTCAGAAGTCCCTTTACCAAAATTTTTACTTCAATTTACAAGTGAATTTGAAAAAGCAGGAAATAATTTAAAAGAGTTAGAACTTTTGAATGTAAAATATGTTAATGGAGATGGATTAGATAGACATAAAGTCTATTTTGATGATGAAAATTATCTACCTTTAGAGCTTAGTTCAAGTGGTATTCAATCTGCTTTACCACTCTATTTAACAGTTAAATATTTTGCAAATAGACACTCATCTATTATTATTGAAGAGCCAGAACAAAATCTTTTTCCCAAAGCACAATCAGAGACGATTAAATATATTATAGAGCAGGTATCTAGTGCTAATAATTTGTTTATGATGACTCATAGTCCTTATGTTTTGAGTACATT
>DAOVZV010000322.1 GCA_030634925.1 Sulfurovum sp. | reverse complement strand
TAGAGCTGCTTCGATCGCGATACGCAAAGCCTCTTGGCTACGAAATTCACCAACCATAATTTTATCAGAATCTTGCCGTAGAATAGACTTCAATGCATCTGCAAATCCTAGTCCAACACTCTCTTTTACATTTACCTGTTGGAGTCCACCCATTTGGTACTCCACTGGGTCTTCAACAGTAATAATCTTGTCTCGTACATCTTTGATAGCATTTACAGCCCCATATAGTGTTGTAGTCTTACCCGAACCAGTTGGACCAGTAACAAGCACAATTCCATAAGGTACTTTAATCGCTTCAGAAAACTTCTCATAACAATATGAACTCATACCAGCATCTTCTAGTCTAATCATCGCTTTGGATTTGTCCAAAATACGCAAGACTATAGATTCACCTTGGATAGTAGGCAAGGTAGATACCCTAAAGTCAAACTCTTTTTTGGCTACAGTAGCAGAAAATCTACCATCTTGTGGCTTTCTCTTTTCTGCTATATCTAAGTTTGATAGTAGTTTCATCCTAGAGGCAAATGGACCAAATATATCTTTATCAAATATAAAACTCTGTCTCAACATACCATCTACACGAATTCTAATAATACAACTCTTCTCTGTAGCCTCTATATGAATATCACTAGCCCCTGCAAAAATAGAAGCTTTTAGTACAATATCAATAAGTTTCTCTATAGCAGGAGAGTCATCATCTTTTTTGTTGGCATTACCCTCTTGACTCAAATCTTTACGAATTTCATTAATTAAACCCTTGACACTCTCATTAATTTCAAGTCTTTGAAGGTGTTGTCTAATTTGAGATGGTCTTGATATAGCAATACTAATAGGTTTTCTAGGGAAAAGTCTCTGTATTGCATCTTGTGCTGCTAAATCTAGTGGGTCATCAAATACAATAAGTACATTTAAATCACTCTCATCTACAGGCATAATATTATATTTGAGTAATTGAGTGTATGATACTTTGGAAAATAGTTTCATATCTATCTCTATATCATCCAAATCAACATACTCAATATGCAAAGATTTGGCTACCTCTTCTATTATAGGTATAATATTTATACCCTCTATCTTCTCAAGATGAGAAAGAGTAATAACACCTTGTCGTATCTTTTTGGCTAGAAATATCTCAACTGTATGAATATCTACCATATTTCCAGCAAGAAGATTGGCAAAAGATATTTTTTTAGGAGGTCTACTTCTTACAAGTGTTGATATAGCATCTTTGGTAAGAAGCTTCTCTTTGAGCATTATTTCAATAAGTTTTACCATTTATACAACTTCCTAATTATTATTAAATTTTATTATTCTTAAGCTGGTAGAGAAGATTTTTACCCTCTTCTGAATCTGATTTTTTGATATAAGTTACTAATATAGATATAGCTTCTTCTTTATTACCTAACTTAAATTTAGATTTTACAAAGATAAATATACTTTCTTCCATATCTGCATCAATTTTATTACTCTCTAATGCCCAATAGAGAGCCTTTTTATATTTTTCTTTTTTATAATAACTCTTTGCCAAAAATAGTGAATCATCTATATTATGTGTTTGTAAAAATCGTCTCTCTACATCTTTGTATGCACTTATACTAGTAGTCTCTACTATATCTAAATGAACTTTTGTCTTACCATCAAGTACAGGAATATCTACTATTGTATTTGTTTTAGATTGATTATTAACACTTATAAATCCTTTATCACTACTATCTAATAGTCCTAATGCTCCATCTATAAGCATCTGACTCTTATCATTAGTATCTACTCTAGTGATATTATCATTTTTAAAATAATTTTTTATACTACTCAAAGATATAGGAGACTCTTCTATAGTAAATATAGCTATAACAATAACAACAACAAGAGTAACTAGCATAATTATAGGTCTTAACTGTTTTCTCTTATATTTTTTCCAATTCTCTTCTAATT
>DAOVZV010000080.1 GCA_030634925.1 Sulfurovum sp. | reverse complement strand
GAAGAATGTTTTAACTAATGCAACTGGTTCGATTATGCTAAACTCAAATGGTAGTACGGCAGATATAGAGGATTTTATATATAGTGTAATAGAGTCTAGTTTAGTTAGTGATAACAACGATTCTAATACTTCTATACTAGATGAGAATATGACTATGCCTGATATTAATACTTCTATACTAGATGACAATATGACTATGCCTGATATTAATACTTCTATATTAGATGATAATATGACTATGCCTGAGACTAATACTTCTATACTAGATGATAATATGATGGAATATAATGTTACTTCTATAGAGGTATCAAAAGGACGAAGTGTTATTAGTGGAAATATTGATATTATGAAACTATCTAGTGATATATATGCTGTATGGATAGTCGATGGTGGTAATTGGTATGGATACTCTCCTGATAATAATGTATCTAATGCTATCAAAGACAAATATAGACTAATCACAGATATAGAGAGATTTGATAATATTATTCCTGCATACAAAGCTGTGATAGTTTGGGCAAGTGAAGACACTACTATTGAGTTTGAAAATAGTGAAATTCAAGCAGATGTAACTCAATATTATGGTAATAGTTTCTCTATACACGGAGCAAATAACCAAGAGACTTTGGTAGAAGATTTGGTATGTGCAGAAGATATGAATAATACTCTAACAGGAATATTTAAAGTCAATGGAAATATCATATCAGCATATATTCCAAATCCTCCTGAGATGCTAGAAGCTCCAGTAGATGGATTAGTAAATATAGTTGATATAGTTGATTTTGATATTTTTGATACTATATATCCAAATGATGGATATTATGTACTGTGCGAAAAGCAAGAAGGAGCTTTAGATGAATAAGTTAATATTGAAAGCAGTAGCTATATTTGTGTCATCTTTTATGATGATTGGATGTGGTAGTGGAGATAATGCAGGTACAACTAATGTTATACCTCTTTACAATGTATCAGGAACAGTTGTTGATGGTCCAATATCGGGGGCTATTGTCAATATATATGGTGTAGATGAGAATAGTACTATATTATATGGTACGACTACAACAGATGAATTTGGTTCATTTAGTGTCATGGGAATAAAAAACTTACCTGCTGTATATAGAGTAGTTATTACAGATGGTATAGATACTGGTGTTGATGCAAAAGCCGATGAAAACGATGAAGAACTTGGCTTTGAGATGAGTGCTATAGTAGAGAGAGAAGAGGATAATGAAACTGGTCAATCAATGGCAAATGTATCACCTGCTACGACTATTGTAGATAAGATAGTTGAAGATGGTGTAATGCCACTAGAAGATGCTCAAAAAACTGTTGCCAAAAGTTTTGGATTAGATGAAGATACAGTTTTGGCAAAATTAGACAACAATAAAAATAGTCTAGGAAATAAAGTAGGTAACCTAATAGGTTTCTTAACCAAAATATCTCCTATAGAAAACAAAAATATAGTTATAGAAGCTATTGTAAATCTAGTCAAAAATAAAGAGGTGAATGTAAGTGTTTCAGATACAGGGATTGATTTGAGTAAGCTTGACCTTATGGATTTGATGACTGAGGTAAACAAAACAGCTATAGCAGATAATATACCTATTGAGGATAATATATCTCCTGATGATATATCCAAAATAGGAAAAACAAGTGATATAATCAAAGAAAAACTAGCCAATCTATTAGATACTATCAAAACAGCAGATAGTATTAGTGCTGATGATGGACGAAAAGCAGTATCATTCAAGATAGCATTAGAGTCTCTTTTGTCAGAGATACATGAGCAGAGTGCTGATGAGATAGATGTAGATGAACTAAATCTATTTGTCAAAAATACACAAGAGACAATCAAAGCATTGCTAGATGATAGTGATACCAATGAGACTAGAACTGATGAAAATATAGCATTTGTACTAGAATTAATCAAAGCAAACCTATCAGAAGATTTGGCAGATGTCAAGAAATTTGTAATAAAAGCATCAAATGATTATAAAATTATTATCAAAAAGATAGATGGTAATATAAAAATCAAAATCAAATCAAGTGTCAAAAATATCGTAAAAAATATCTATAAAAATGTAGATATTAACAAAAGTGAGACAATAGTAGATGCACTAGATGATGCCACACTAGAAGAGATTTCAGATACAGCAGATGATATTGATAGTGTAGTAGAGACAGGTGAGATGCCAACAGAAGAAGCTACAGAGCTTACAAATGAACTAGAAGATACAGTAGCAGACCAAATAGCAGGTATCATAGAAACTGGTGAGATGCCAACGACAGAAAGTATCAAATCTGTAACAGATGAGAGTGTAAACAATCCAATACTTGTAGAAGCTATCAAAACTAGAGTTAAAATCAAAGTCAAGATTAAAATTAAAGCCAAAAAAGAAGTCTTGAGTGATGATGATAATAGTGAGCTTATTGCATCTACTAAAGTAATCAAAACTATCAAAATCAATGTAAAAATCAAAAGCTTTACAAGAGAACATGCAGATAGTTGTGATAGCTATCAGACTCATATCAAAGATACAATCAAAAGCTCTACAAAAATCAAGATAACTATCAAAGCATTTGATATAGAGAGATTTGACCTAAATGGTACAGAATATCTAACGACAGAATTGATGGATATACTAGACCAATTGATAGGGACTGATATAGACCTATTGAGTAGTATCTACAAAATCAAAATCAAAATCAAAACTGATTTCTTGAAAGTAGATATATCATCACAAACAACGCTAGATGATATTTTGGGAAATATAGATGACTACAAAGAAGAAGTAGTTCCAGAAGTTAGAGTTCTTTCTCTACCACAGCCTACTCTACCAGATATGCCAGAGGAGTTTGCAACACCTATAGAAGTAAAGATATAACCCTAAGGTGTGAAATATCACACCTTACTTCTTTTTTATCATCCACTTCTTAAATGGTTGTAAAGATGAGATATAATCTGCTACATCTTTAAACTGTTTATCTTCCAAAGGAAGTGTAGGCATAGCATTTGCACTATATCCAAATGCTTCTGCCAATGAATAAGGGTCTTTTGCATAAGCTTCTATCTCTTGAGCGTGTCTTGTGTATGAGACTATATTCAAATCAGGTCCTAACGCAGAACCACCATTTATGGTATGACATATCGCACAATTCTCTTTATAGACTTTCTCTCCAGCTTTTATATCAGCCATCAATTCTATTCCTACCAATAATAGTGGTAAAATTATTACTTTTTTCATATAACTTTCCTTTATAATTATTATAACTTAAAAGCATAATACACTAAATAGGATAAAAATAGTCTTAATTAGAAAATTAAATTATTTTAGGGTGAAAAGTGTTGATAATATTGTAAAGTATGAGACTAGGAAGTGAAGCTTTAGCTTCGCGTATATTTTATGTAGTTGTACTTATTGGTGAGGCTAAAGCCTCACTTTCGATAAGTATAAAGAGAACCTAATGTTCTCTAATACTCTCTAGCAGTTGTGATGCTGTTCCTGCTCTTTCGTTTTTGGGTTGGTATAGGTAGTTGTTTAGCTTTTCTGGGATTGAAAGTGGTGTTGGTATCTCTTCAAACTCCTCTTTTGCTAGTTGTTTTGCTTTGAATAGTGCCATTTGTACTCTGGAATAAAAATTGGCTGCTCCCTCTCCTGATGTCTCTACAGACAAGAAGTTTGCTTGTGGGAAACGACTTGTTACTAGGCTTTGTATTCCGTCTGATACAGCAGATGATGGCATACAACCAAATGGCTTGATTGATATTACTAGATGAGCTATATTGTGCTTGATACTCTCTAGTAGGTGGGCTACTTCTAAGTGTCCCTCTCCTCCTTCACAATCTAGTGTGTAGAACTCTTTGCTTAGGTCTGATAGCTCGTCCATATTTGGTATCTCAAAGTCATGTAATCCTATGGCTTTTGCATATAGATTGAAATGAGTTTTTACAGCCATTTTACCTGCTTTGATGAGGACTTTGCTTTTGGCGTGAGTGAAATCTACACCTTTGGCATCTTCATTTGGTAATCCTGCATTTCTATCTAATTCTCTCTCTGCTTCCCATAGACTAAGCATTAGACGGTTGATAATTGGTTGAGGAATACACTCAGCACCCTCTGCTTCTAAAAATCTGTGTAGATTGTAGTTGCCATCGCCTTGTGTCATCGCTGCCCAGAACTCACCCATTACCATAACTTTGGCTTTTGGTTGGATACGGTTTAGTTTGACCTCTTCTAGTACTCTACGACATTTCCACATAGCTTTGATGAGGCTTTTGTGTTCTATAAATGCATCTGAAGCTATATTTTTACACTCATCTATAGCAATATCTACACTACCTGATACTACTTCATACGGACGCATCTTGTAGCCTAATATATTGATAATATCACCGATGACAACTGATTTTACAAGAGTTACAAAAAACCTTGGAGTGAAATTGAGTATCTGCTCTTCTATATCATCACCTTGGAATATACCTTTGTCATGTTCAAAGCTTGTAATTCTAAATCCATCAAACCCTGCATCTCTAAGGGCTTTTTTGTACTCTGTGATATACATACCAAATCTACAAGGTCCACATCCACCTGCTGTGAGATAGATATATCTCTCTACTATCTCTTTGCTCGTTAGTCCCTGCTCATCTCTTACATTTTGTAGATATTTGACTAGGTTTCCTACGGTGAAATATGTAGGGTTACACTGTCCTCTATTACCATAAGCTTTGCCTGTTTGAAAAGATTCAAAATCTGGATTTGGTAGTGCTACAAATTTCTCTCCCAATGAGCATATAGCAGACTCCATTAGCTTGTCTTGGACTATTGTGAGTCCTCCTGATACCATAATAGTATCTTTTTTGGATGCGTATTTGATAGGCTCTTTTGGTACATCTCTCCATTGAGTCTCTTGTGTATTTATAAAATTTAAATTACCATCGTGGTCTTGTTGTTTGATACTGCTACATTGTGCACTCATACTGTTGCCTCCTCTTTATTTGTAATAAGTCTCTTTTGGTATTGTTCTAGCGTATATGCAAAAGTCTTGACTCTAATCTTGATAGAACCACCTGGTTTATTGGCATCTATATCGTGTAGAGTTAGATGTGGTGTACGGCTTGACCCTATGATTTTGTCTATGATAGAGTATGTTGGTGCATCATGTCCACATTTGAAGCTAGAGAGGTCTAGTACTGCGATATTGGGATGTCTCGCTGCAAATTTGGCTGCCCATACTTTTTGAGATGAGTTGGTAGAGAAGTTTTCTGCCCATACATCACGAATATCATAAGGTGATGTAATCCTATACTGCTCCACATCTTCACCAAAGAACCTAGATAGATACTCTTCATCTTTGGGAATAGCTCTCATAGATAGAGTCTTGTATCCCAATGATTGGAACTCATCGAGTACTTCGTGGTTCATCCCTGGGTCTGTGTGATATGGTCTTCCTAAGAGTAATATTACTACCTCTTCATTGGCTTCTGCATCATCAAGTACTTGCCTACCATCTCTCATAATATCTTCATCATTTTTCTTTAGTGCTTTCCAACCCTGAGCTATCGCCCAATCACTCTCATCTTTGGTCACTTGTAGTCTCTCTCCCCAAGTATCAAAAAGTTGTCTTTTGAGCAAGTCACGATTATCGAAATTGACACTATCTTCTACATAATCTATACCTTGGTCTGCAAACTGGTCTTTCTCTTTGGTAAATGCTGAATATACTACCTTTGGTGTCCCTGCAATGATAGGACAAGATGTCTGTCCCATAGTATGCTTGACATATCCATCCAGATGAGTAACAGCAGGAAACCAAATATGTTTGAACCCTTTTTTGACAAATTTCTTGTCATGAAGTAGAGAATAGACATGAGATTGAGCTACTTTTGCAGGATAACAAGAATCCACAGAACCATATTTTGCACCCTCTAAGTACATATCTTCATTTGAAAAATTTGAAAAGACGATATTATGAGGACTCAATCCCAATGCTTCGAGATAAGTACGCAAAAATGGAGCTAGTGAATAGATATTGAGTACTTTC
>DAOVZV010000234.1 GCA_030634925.1 Sulfurovum sp. | reverse complement strand
TATCTGTATCTTCTTGGATAAGCTTTGTAGCTATTAGACGATATGAAAAGGGGCTTTTGTATTTTTTCTGCTTTAGAAAAAGGCTTATCTTGCTTATCTCTTCTTCTATATTGTCACTATATATCACCTTTGCAGAGTTTTTGTCTTTTTCAAATACTTCTACAATGGTATTTTTGAACTCTTCAATACCCGTTTTGGTAGAAGCAGAAGTCTTGATACAAGGCACTCCCAATATAGCTGATAACTGCTTTTCATCTATCTCGATACCCTCTTTTTGGGCTTCATCATCCATATTGAGAGCTACTACTACCTTTTTGCCCATCTCTAGCAGTTGAGTTGTAAATAGTAGGTTTCTTTGTAAGTTTGTAGAATCTACTACATTGACGATAATATCATAATCATCACTTTGCAAAAAGCTTTTGGTAACTTTCTCTTCTATAGTATATTCACTAAGAGAGTAAGCCCCTGGTAAATCTATGATATGGACTTCATAGTCTATACAGCTGACTTCATCACATATAGTAAACTCTACTTCAGTTTTATCTACAGTTACACCAGAGAAGTTACCTACTTTTAATTTGGCATTTGATATTGCATTGATAAGTGAACTCTTGCCCACATTAGGTTGCCCTGCCAAGGCTATAGTTATCTTTTGCATAGATTTCCTTGATGATAATAGTTATCATCTAATTATTTTTGCTAGTATAATCTTATCTTTCTTAAAGGGTAGTTAATTTGAGAATTATTATCACAATACGATAGAGAACTCTGCACCATTTTTTATATTACTAACGCTAAGTGTTCCACCCATATCCTCCATAACACTCTTGGAGATATGAAGACCCAATCCTGAACCCTCTTTTTTGGTAGTCATATAGACATCAAATATAGTATCTATGATATGTTCAGGGATACCACCAGCATTGTCTTTGACTTTGACTATAGATACACCAGACAAGGAGTCTATAGAAATCTCTATCTTCATATCTTCTTTAGTATTTGAGAGGAACTCATCTTTTGCATTTTGGATTAGGGATAATATCACTTGATTGTACTCATTTTCATACCCCTCAACCTCTATATTATCCTCTCCCTTGACAACTATAGATATATTTTTGATACTATAATCACTCTTTACAAGCCCCAATATACTATTGATACTATGCATAATATTAAATTTCTTTTTCCTCTTACTAGGATTGAAAAAGTTTTGAAAATCCAATATAGTCTGATGCAAATGCTCTGATTGAGCCAAGATACTTTTCATCTTGTTATCAAAAATATCTTTGGTCAATGTTCCATTATTATACTTCAACTGCAAATATCCACAATTGACATTGATAGCACTCAACGGCTGTTTCCATTGATGAGTAATCATACCAATAATCTCACCCATCTGAGCATGACGAGCTTGTAGCTTGATAAGCTTCTGATTTTCTACATTTTTGCTTATCTCCTCTTGAACCAATACCTGTATATCTCTATTGAAGTTCTCTAATTGCAAATTCTTATCTGCCAACTCTGCTAATAATAAAGTTTTTTGATTTCTATCTTGTAGTGAACTCTGTTGAGCATTTGTAATAGTAGTAACATCCTCAAACAGTATGATAATATTATTATACTCTGTATCAGGAGTGATTGATATAGTGATATAGTTGTTTGGCTCTTTAAATATAATAGGTAAATCAATCCTATCATTATCCCTATCCAAAAGCTCTATCATCTCATCTTCCATACCGATAAGCTCTGGAATAGCCTCGAAAATATCACTATCTTCAAAGGACTCTTCATCACAATATTTATATACTCTATCAGAGTGAGAAACAATCTCAAACTCCCTATTTATGATGAAGTACTCGTAAAGATGTTTATTGTAAATTGATTTAAATACCTCTTGTATATACAAAACTATCCCTTTTAAGTTCTAAAGAGTATTATATCTTAAAAAAGAGAATAATTTGTATTTCGCACTCCATTTTCCTTATCTTTTGATATTGCTATTACCAATTATCTGCCTATTTTGGTGCAGACCTTACATAAAGCAGTATTATTTTCCTAAATTAGACTGGATTATAAAACAAAACTCTATATACAATTGGGAGATGTGGCTAAAAGTAATTATATCCATACTATTGGTATTTGCACTAGCTAGACCATTTGTATATGACCAGATAGACCACAAAGAGAAAAAAGGAAGAGACCTAATACTTGCCATAGACGCAAGTGGCTCAATGGCTCAAAGAGGATTTGACAACCAATCACCAAGACAAAGCAAATACGAAACGACAATATCACTATCCAAAGAGTTCACACAAAATCGCCTCAATGACAATATGGGAGTAGTCATATTTGGCACATTCGCATACACAGCCTCACCACTCACTTATGACCTCCAAGCACTATCATATATGCTTGATATGACCAATATCGGTATAGCAGGAGAGAGTACAGCCATAGGAGATGCCATCATCCAATCTATCAAGACACTATCGTATGGCACAGCATCCCAAAAGGCGATAATACTCCTAACAGACGGCTATCACAACGCAGGAGCATCATCACCCAAACAAGCAGTAAAAAAAGCCAAAGAACTAGGTATCAAGATATACACAATAGGAATAGGCAAAAAATCAAACTACGACCAATCCCTACTAGAGACAATAGCCAAAGAGACAAAAGCCAAAAGCTACTCAGCCCTATCTGCCAAAGATCTATCCAACATATACCAAAGCATAAACAAACTAGAACCGAGCAAAATAAGAGGAGAAAAGTACCTAAACCAAACCCTACTAATATATTATCCATTAGGACTAGCTATATTACTGTTATTTGGCTGGGTTTTGAGTCGTGAGGTGTAGGAGTTTATTAAAAACTTATCTTATCAC